>NZ_JBSFYP010000019.1:0-120147 GCF_053599835.1 Micromonospora sp. NPDC005163 | reverse complement strand
GGTGGGGACCAGGTGCGCCGACGACCCGAGATCGCCGGCACCAGACACGGTGCCCGACGAGACCGCCGACAGGAAGAGTCTGCGCAGTGAGCGGACGGTGGTGAACCGGGACATCAATCAAGGCGCGAGGTCCACGCGGTGGACCAGCACCAGGCGACCGTCTCGCCGGCAATCCGTAGGTCAGGACTTCGACCAGGACGTGATGGAGTTGGGTCTCGTCAGCAATTCCTGCCGGCGCAGTAGCAAGATGGCCAGCGCCATGACTGCGAAGGCAAGAGCGCTGAGCGGATTGGTGCCTAGCACCGCGACGTTGGTGACGGTTGCGCCGAGGAGCAACACCAGCAGGCAGAGTGCGGCCAGTGCTCGCACACGTGGGATGACTAGGCCCACCCCGCCCGCTACTTCGAGTGTGCCGACCACGAAGCGCAGCCACTGGCCGGCACCGATGTCATGGAACATCTCGACCATGCTCGGATCGCCGGTGAGCTTGAGCAGCCCGCCCCCGGCAATGGCGAAGCCGAGCACGATCTGCAGCACCCAAGCTGTGATCATGGCGGCTCGGTGGGCTCCCGGGAGCGCGTTTTGCCTTGACATGGCCTCTCCTGTCCTCTGCTGGCACCTCAGTAGTGCCCCTCACCAGAGACGTCGGAGCCAGCGGCCCATCCCGGACATTTACCTGCCAGCAAGTACCGAGGGGTGACTGTCGACAGCAACGGTGACAGACATCCCATGAGGTTTGGGTGTCAAGCAGCGGCCGGTTGGTCGTGCTGTTCGTGGTGTTGCCAGGCGGTGGTTTCGTCGTAGGCGGTGCCGGTTTTGAGGCAGCCGTGGAGGATGCCGACGAGGCGGTTGCCGAGTTGGCGTAGTGCGGCGTGGTGGCCGAGGCCGCGGTTGCGTTGGCGGTCGTAGTAGGCGCGGGCGCCGGGGGAGGCGATCAGGGCGGCGAAGGCCTGTCGGCCGAGGGCGTCGATGAGCCGGTCGTTGTGCACGTAGCGGGCCAGGACGATCTTTTTCTTCCCGGACTGGCGGGTGATCGGGCTGGTTCCGGCGTAGTTGCGGCGGGATTTGGCGTCGGTGTAGCGGGTGGAGTCGTCGCCGAATTCGGCAAGCACCCGGGCGCCGAGGATGCGGCCCAGGCCGGGCTGGCTGAGGTAGATCTCAGCGTCCGGGTGCTGCCCAAAATGTGCCTCGACCTGCTGTTCCATTGCCTTGATCTGGGTCTGCAGTGTGCCCAGGATCGCGACCTGGGCGCGGACGGTGGCCGCGTAAGCCGCGGTCACCGCGGGCGGCTGGCCGAGCTGCTGGCTGCGCAACGCTGCCCGTAGCTTCTCGGCCTTGGCCGGCACATCACGGCGGCGGGCCCGCTTCAGCGCGGCGGTGATCTGCGAGGTCGTCAACCGGGCCGCCGTGGCAGGGTCGGGGGCCTTGCCCAGCAGGTGCAGGGCGTCCGTGGCGGTCAGGTCGTCGAACGCGGCCAAGGCGGCGGGGAAGAACTCCCGCAGCGTCTGCCGCAGCCGTAGCGTGTGACGGGTGCGTTCCCAGATCAGCGTCTGGTGCGCCCTGGCCACCACTTTGACCGCCTCGGCGCCGGCGCTGTCGCCGGCGACCGGTCGTAGCTGATGCCGGTCGGTGCGCACCATGTCAGCCAGGGCGTGCGCGTCACCGGCGTCGCTCTTGGCACCCGAGACGACGCGCCGTTCCCGGTACCGGGCGACCTGCAGCGGGTTGATCGCATAAATCTGGTAGCCGGCGGCGATCAGCGCCTGCACCCACGGGCCCCGGTCGGTTTCGATGCCGATCACCACTTGGACCGGCTCATCGTCGTCACCCAGCTGCTCACCCAGCAGCGCGTGCAGGCGGGCAATGCCGCTGATCCCCTCCTCGAGTTTCGCCTTGCCCAGCCGCCGACCCGCGTCGTCTTGTACCTCGACATCGTGGTGGTCCTCGGCCCAGTCGTCTCCCACGAACAGCACACCAGCCTCCCAAGTCCACAGCGGACCTCAGGCAGCCTTCGGGAGACCTCCGCAAGCTAATGAACAAGTGCTCACCCCGGCGAGCGGCGGGCACGACATCCCATCAGCGGTCTCGTCTCCCGACCACCGGCAGGGGCACGATCTGTCACTAGGGCTGCCAGAGCGCCCTGCAACCGGGAGTGCTCACCCGCCAGCGGCTACCGGACCCGAGTCTGCCGCAACCGACCCGGTAACTCTCATTAGCAACCGCCTCGGACGAGGACGCTCCTCGGCAGCCGAGTACGGCCAGTCGCCTGAGGTCGCGAACACGGAGAGATGACGCCAAACGACCCGCACAGAGCTTGTAAGCGAGGCGTCAGCCAACGAGGCAGCAAGAAGGCAGCGGCAGCGTCGACGCGGGTCGACCCTGAACGTGAATCGACGACGTCCGGCACCTGCTCATTGACGCGGGCCGGCACCGGCTGGCAGTGGCCGACAGATTGAGTCCGCATCCCCCCGGCGGGGCTCGCTAACGGCGGCGGGGATCGGTCAGCGGCCGACGCGGATGCGGTCGGCAGAGTACACCTGGCGCGAGCCGTCGGCGCGGAAGATCACGATGACCGGGATGCCCTCACCGATCTCCAGCTCGCGCCGTTCGGCGGGGGTGGGCATCCGAGCGGTGGCGGTGTCGCCCTTGAGGAGGGTCACCGTTTCGGTCGGCTCGTCGGCGCGGACGAATGTGCCGCGCGGTGGTTCCACGATCACGAGCCCTTCCGACCGGAGTAGCGCTACAGCCTGTCGGACGCTCGTGCGGCTCAGCCCGTACTCCTGAGCCAACCGCAGCTCGCTGGGAAGCGAGGCCCCGGGCGCGAGGTCGCCAGACGCGATCCGGTCTCGCAGAAGGTCTGCGAGCTGCCGGAACACGGCGCGATCCGCGCTGGGGTCGATCACGAATGTGACGCTACATGTCCAACAGTTCTACATCTTATTGTATCTACAGTCCTACGTCGTTACGGTGACATGAGCTGGGGCAACAGCCAACGGCCGGCTCCACCTGCCCGTGAGATCGAAGAATGCCCGAGGGGAGACCTGGTGCCTCGCGTGTCGTACGAGGAGTACTTGGTGGCTGTCGCGCTAACCCTGGCGAGGCGGCACCGGCCGGTCTGGTCATGGCAGCGATGGCGGAAGGTCTGCCGATGCGGGGGCGAGTTGCCCTGCCATGCGAGGCATCGAATCCCGATCAACCGGGGTCACTGGCCCTCAGAGGACGGCCGGCTATCCGCTCCGTCATCGGAACCGCCGGCCGAGCAGAGGGAGCCGAAGTGACCAACCACCTCCCGATCACGCCGGCCTGGACCTGCGGTGGCTGCGGTGCCGACTGGCCCTGCCACACCCGCCGTCGAGAGCTGCGAGCGGAGTACGACCGAGCCCCGGTGTCGCTCACCCTCTACCTGGCAGCCCAACTCGTCGAAGCCGCCCACGACCTGACCCACGTCCCCGCAGGCCACCTGCACTACCGCTTCCTCGGCTGGACTCGATGAGCATCCTGCGACCCAGTGACGAGAAGTTCCACTACAGCGACGGCTCGCACAAGTGGATCCCGCCAGACCCGGACTACGACCAGGAGGTCTGGGACGAGCAGGTCCGCCAGCACAAGCAACGCCACCTCAGGAACGAGCGTGCGAAGGTACGCATCCAGCGTCTCGTCTGATGCCAGCACTACAGCAGCGAAGTACAGCAACCGTGCCAGCCGAACCCGGCCGAGACGCACGCCAGCAGCCCGGATGACCTCGTACCGCACCCGATCCGGCTGGCTCGCCGGCAATCCATAGGTTCAGGTTTCGAGTCCCTGGCGGCCCACTTCTCCGCAGTTCAACGGCCCTTTGTGGGCCCGCTGGTGCCGCGATCTTGGCCGGTACAGCAGCGAAGGTCGGGGCGGGACGGCCGGCTGCCAGCCGATGTGGGAGGACTTTCTGTACGTCTATCAAGGCGGCCCGCAACGGGCCGCACGCGCCGCAGCCTGGGCGCGCGCCGGACGCCCGGCGGCTGGCGCGGAAAGCGGGAAGCCCGGAGGGCCGCCGCAGAACGACAGACCGTTGACCGATGAGGGGTGCGGCCGGCAGCCGGCCGGGCCGCGCGGCCACAAGCCCGCGCGGCGCAGGGAAGCGCACTCCGGCCACGTCGGCGAGCTGGCGTCGGTCGCGGGGTTGCGGTCAGGGCGCCTCCGGCGGGGGCGCCCCGGCTCCAGGATGGCAGGGGCTCTGTCGGCGGGTCGCGGTCCGTGGGTGGTTGCGGTAGGCCATCACGCCGTCGTCGACCACGGAACGAGCCGAGCAGACCACCGCCCGGCACGCCAGCGTCCGAACCTGTGTCAAGGTCCGCTTGACGTGGCGTGCCGGGCGGCGGCCCGCTCCCCGCAGGGCGGGTTGACGGCGACGGGATGGCAGTTCGAGCCTGTGGCTTGCGACAACTAGGACTCGGTCGAGGCCTACTATGAGCGGCGAGCGGTACAGACGGCCTGTCAACGAATCAGCCGAACTGGCGGCTCGCCGGACGCAAAGTGACTGCCTTTGCACTTCAGCTTCCGTCTGGCGTCGCCGGCGGCATGCCGAGCGGACGGTGGCCTCGGCACGGTGGCGGAGGACTTCACGATCAGGGTGAGCCGGGACCAAGCGTTGGTGCTCTCAGGTCGAGTAGCCGGGAGAAGTCTAACCTCCGGCTTTCACAGATCTGGACGTAACAGTCTCACCGTGAACGCTCTTGATCAGGGGACCATCGACGGCCGGGCTCCCGCCATCTGCCACGGCATGACTCATGGACTGCCCACGCGAACGGTGCAGACGATGCCGTCGAGTGCCCAGGCGCACCGTCGCTGCGCCCAGCAGGGTCGCGGCGGCCAGCGGCAGCCACAGCGCCGCCGCGCCCAGGCTGAGCAGACCGGTGATGATGATGGGATCGACGGCCCGGGCCAGGCCGTAGCTGAGCTGCCAGCGGGCGAGCGCGCGCCCCATCAGGTGTGGCGGTGCTGACTCGATCACCAGCGGCACGCTGCTGCCGGTGTAGAGGATTTCACCCAGCGTGTAAGGCACGATGACCAGCGCGACGAGCACCGTGCCGGGGCCGCCGCCGGTCGCCCCGCCGAGCCAGAAGGCGAGGTAGGAGGCGGCGAGCAACAGGCCGGACCAGAAGAGCACGGTGCGGTGCGGCCACTTCGCGAGGCGCACTACCACGACCAGCTGCAGCGCAATCACCATGACGGTGTTGGCGACGAAGATGCCCGAGGGCCACGCCAGGGACGCGTGCAGGCCCTGCACCAGCAGCAGCGGCAGGGCGATCTCGAGGATGTCGGCGTAAAACGCGTACGGAATGCCGGCCAGGGCCAGGATGGTAACGGTGCGTAGGCCGGCACCGCGCGCTTCCTTCGTTGCCGCAGCCGGGGCGGGGGCCGGAACATCTTGGTGGGGCAGCGGCACCCGGGCGATCACCGCCGCGCCGAACGCGCACCCGAGCGCCGTCGCCAGCGCGAGCCAGCGGAGCACCTCCGGCCCGCTCGCGACCAGAACCGTGCCGAGCAGGGCGCCGGCGCCCAGGCCGGCGTTGCGCAGCGAGCGGCCCGCGGCCAGCGCCGCCGCACGCTGGGCCGGGCCGGCCAGCGCGGCGACCAGCGCGGAATTGGCGGGTGGAGCGATCTGCGTGCCGACGCCGATGAGCACCGCACCGATCGCGAATCCGGCGATGCCGGGCACCAGGCCAAGCAGCAGCGACCCCACCGCTCGCACCAGTAGCGCGGCGACGGCGGGGGCCCGCCGCGCTCCGCGGTCGATCCACCGTCCGGCGAGCGGGACGGCGCCGAGGCCGGCCAGCATGCCGACGGTCAGCGTCATACCGGCCTGCCACGCGCTGAGCCCGATCAGCACGGCGTAGATCACGATGAACGGGCGCAGCATCCCGGAGGTCGCTGCCTCGACTGTGGCGCTGAGCGCGTAGCGGCCGCCGCCCGGGATGCGTACCAGCTCACGAAGCGTCGTACGGGTGGTCGTCACGGCTCCGATCGTCCGGCCATACGGCTGCGAAGGGACCCGGGTTGGCCAGCGTCGTCAATCCATGCCTCGTCGATTGATAAACGACGTCAATCGGTCTGCCCGGGCGCGGACCCCTGCCATGATCAGTACTGTGGTTACCTCGGTCGACATCGCCGGCGTACCAGCCGATCGGATCCGGATAACGCCGTCGCCGCTCGCAGAGCTCGGCGCGGTGCTGCACGTGCTCGCGGAGCCGCAGCATCATCCGGACACCGCCGCGGCGGTTGCGATGATGGCGGCTGCCCTTCCCGCAGAGCTGGCTCCAGACCTCGAGGAATTTGGTCTGCTCTGGCACTCCGGCCGGGCCGACTTTCTGTTCCCGCCCGATCCACGGCCGAGCCTGCGCGAGGAACTGGACGACGTCGACCGCCTGGACGACGAGCGCTGGGTCGCTGCGGCGCTCGCCGCCCATCGGGCCGTCTCACCGGCGCCGCGAATGTGGTCGCCGCTGCGTGACCCGATCGTGCGGCAGCGGGCGCTGGCCGCGGCCCGCGCCCGAGGGCCGCGGCAGGCGGCGTGGGCCGAGCGGTTGCTCGCCGATCCGGCCGCCGAGCGCGAGCGGGTACGACGCTTTCTGCTCGCCTGCGAGTCCGCCTTCTTCGGCACGGTCTGGAAACGCGTCCGCCCAGCGCTCGCCGAGGAAGCCGACCGTCGACGCTTCGACCTGGCCCGCGAGGGTATCGGCGCCCTCGGCCGGATCTCGCACGCAATCGGGGTCGACACCGAGCGCGGCATTCTGACGATCGACAAGCTGCAGGACCAGACCGCAGACGGTCGCGGCGGCGGGATGACGCTCATCCCGAGCGCGTACGGCGCACCGCATATGACCGTCGTGTACGCGCCCGGCTGGCTGCCCGTGCTGCAGTACCCGGCACCGGGCTGGGACCCGCGCCCAGTGTTGCGGGTGGACGAGCTGGATGCTCGGCTGACCGCGCTTGCGCACCCGCTGCGGCTACGTTTCTGCCGCACGCTCGCCCGAGGTCCGCACACGACCGGCGAACTGGCCGACTTTTGGCGGGTGACGGCGCCGGAGGTATCCAGGCACCTCGCGGTGCTAAAGGCGGCCGGGCTGCTGATCTCGGCGCGCCGCGGCCGCTACGTGACGTACCGCCTGGACATGGAGGCCTGCACCGGCCTGGGGCAGCAACTGGCGGACGTCCTCGGCCGCTGAACAGCCAGGACGCGTACGTGGGCAGGAAGACGAGCTCAAAGCGTGGCCCGTCCAGTTCGGATGCCTATGACTGGCAGGGGGATCAATACAACGCCAAGTGAACACCTGTAGCCTCTTTTCATGCCGGACAACCTCCACAAGGCGTTGATCGAGAGCTTGTTGGCATGTCTGGCCTTCCTGGAGCAGAGCGACAGCGACACGGTGGACCCCGACTCCGCAATACGTGCGCTGGAGGATGTCGCCTACCCGCTCCAGAGCCTGTCCGATGCCGATCGCAGGTCCCTGCTAGCGATGTTCGAGCGAGTGGCCGCCGAGGAGACGGACACCGGGTGGCGCGAGTTCATCCGCCTTCAGCCCCGTGGCTTGGGCCTCATGGCACCCGATGAGGTCGAGTGACGGACAGGGCTGGGCCGTTGTAAGCAGCATCCGGGCCAAGTGGGTGACAAACTGGGTGACGATCACGACGGACACCCGTGGACGCACCGGGACGCTGTCGGATCGTCTCCGCAGCTCACTCGCCGTATTAGGCCAGCCGCTGGTAGTGCGGCAGCGGCCCTTAGTTCCGCTTCAACTCACCTCCGTCGAACGTCGCCAGGCGTCGGCGGGCCGCGTCTGGTCCGCCCCGTGGGGAGCGGTTAGCTTCTAAGTTGTGAAACTGACGGGTTGGTTGCGGGCGTTACTGGATAGGGGTCCCAGCGATCGTCCCGAGGAGTCCTCTGGCGCCGAGCCCGTCGCCCCGGAGTGCATGTCGCTGCTTGAGTTGGCCCGGTTGCTCGCTGGTCGGGGTATAGCGAGAGCGTTGCCAGTGCGTACGTCGAGGTGGTGACCTTCGCATCGGCTGACGAGATCGTGGCGATGCTGAAGGTGATGCTGGAGGAGGACTGGATGGGTCTTCCGGTCTGGGCGCGAAACCTCGCCTTCCGGCTGGCCTGCCTCCAGCGGCCGGCGGATGTCGAGCTGTTGCGGGTGGCGGCTAACGACCTACATGCCTTCGGTCCCGATTGGGATGACATAGCTGCGGAACTTCACCGTCGAGCCGGCCGATTGGAGGCTGGACAGGAGACCAGTCTTCCCTGACTCCTCTGCCAGCCGAACCAGACCGAGAGGCGCGCCAGCAGGCCGCACTTTGGCGTCAGGCGTTGATCGAGCCCGTCCGATCACACCTTGAGGACGTCCACGTCGTACAGCGCTATCGACGCGTCGCGGGAGGCCAGGGTCAAACTCTCGGTGATCGCCTGTGCCACCAGCATGCGGTCGAAGGGGTCGCGGTGATGCGGCGGCAGGCGGCCGGCGGCGATGGCGTGGGCGTGGTTCACCGGGATTTCACGGAAGCCCATGTCCCTTACCCGTTCGGCGAGGTCAGGCTGACCGGGGAGAGGAAGATGTCCGGCTCACGGCGTAGCCGGTCGAGAAACTCAGTGCCGAGAGTCGCGTCGCCGGTGATGGCCCAGAGCACGACGTGGGTGTCCAGCAGCAGGGTCATGCGCCGATGCCGAAGTCGGCGGCGATCTCGGCATTGGTCTGTGGAGAGTCCCAGCCACCGGAAAGGCCCAGTTGCCCGGCAAGGGAGCCGACCGCGGTGCGGTTGGCCCGACGCACCACCGGAACGACCTTCGCCACCGGGGTGCCGGCCCGGTCGATGATGATCTCCTCGCCGTGTTCCACCCGTTCGATGATGCGCGACAGGTGGGTCTTGGCATCATGCATGTTGTAGTGCACGGCCTCAGCCGACATGGCGCAACCCCCTCGGTTAGCTAAGAGCTTAGTTAGCCTGCGTGGCTCCATGCGCCAGCGGTTCGACTGCTCCGGTCGAGGTCCGGCGACGACGATCCGAACCATGGCGATGGAACTGGTGATGGCGGTTGCTCGTCCAATCACCTCAGGTCCGGGCCGCTCAACCGCCCGGCGGGCGTCGGGGCGGGGGAGAAGATGAGCGGGAGCAGGTACTTGATAGCTGTCGCGGCGGTCGGGCTGTTGCTCGGGGGCTGCAACGAGCCGGTCGGCTCGGAGACAGCGGCTCCAGGTGGTTCCCAGGCCGCCGCTACGGACCCTGCACCGGCCGTGTCGCCAGCGGCCGATCCTGTCGCGCTGATCGGTTCCTGGAAGCTGGCGGAGGTCGACGAAGGAGCGGGTGACATTCTGCAGCTCACACCCGACAAGCACGACGGCCTGCTGTTGTTCGACCGTTGCGGCGTGGTGATGGGGACGTGGCGGGCCAATGTCAACGGCCTCTTCGTCGCCGGCGCCTCCGGACGTTCGGTTTCCGGCAACGACGCCCGGAACTGCCGTCCCGGTCCTGAGCTCACCCCTGCCTGGCTGGGTCGGGCCAGCGCCTTCCGCGTCGAGGGCGACAGCCGCGTTCTGCTCGACGACCAGGGCGGGCACGTCGCCCGGCTGCTGCCCGGCGCTAAGCCCACCCCCGGGCCGAACCTGTTGCCGTCTCCGGCGGAGCTGCCCGTGGTGACCGACGAGGTCCGGCGTGCCTTCGCGCCGGCCGCCGCGCTGCCGGCGGCTCTGACGCCAGCGTCCCGTGAAACCCTGCTCGGTCGATGGGTGCCGGTTGATGCTCGGCCGGGCAGGTTCAGGTCCGGGGGGCCGTACGTGGAGCTGCGCGACGACGGCTCATGGCGCGGTTCCGACGGCTGCAACGGTGAGCGAGGGCGATGGGTCGCCGGACCGGCGGGCGACTTCCTCGCCACCAGCGGACCCACCACGGCGATTGGCTGTGAGAACGTTCCGGTGGGTTTCTGGCTCATGAAGGCGTGGCGGGCAGGGCTGGACGGCGACGTGCTCGTGCTCTTCGACGCCCAGGGCGGGGAGACGGGCCGGCTGCAGCGCGACGAATGAGGTCGCCGCTGTGCACTCGGGGTCCGACAGGGTCCAGCCCGGCCAGTGGCGCCTACTGCTGTTCCTGAGTGCCCAGGTCCGCGGCGAGTTCGGTCGCTTGGTCGGTGATGCGTTGCCGCTCGTCGGGGTCCAGGTCCTGTTCCCAGTCTCTGAACCGGTGGTAGCGGTCGAGGAGTTCTCCGCCATAGGCGTCATTCGCGGCGATCTGGCGTAGGTCGGCGTGGCCGGCGAGGACGTCGCGGGCCATCTCCTGGAGGTCGCCGCCGGCGGCTCCCTCGCGTAGCCGGGGTGAGGCTGGCGTGGAGGAGCCTGGCCAGGCCCGGGTCGCCTTCGGTGAGGTCGAGGAACTGCTGCTCTGGTGGTGGTTCAGGTTGGGTCACGGACCACCGGGCTCGTGTAGGGCTGGTCGGGCAGGGGCACCTTGGACAGGTCGCCGCCCTGCTCGGCGAGGGTCTTGATGAAGCTGAAGAAGCCGAGGATCGCGGTGCCGGCGGCTTGGATCTTCAGCGCGGCGTCGTTGACCTTCTTGACCAGTTCGATGGCTTGCCAGGCGGCGACCCCGTAGCCGACGACGGCTCCGGCGCCGGGTTCGATGAGCGCCGTGCCTGCGGCGGCGCTGACGCCGATGATGATGGCTTTGTCGATCATCATCTCGACGAGGCCGTCGATCATGTCGGCCAAAAGCCAGATGGCGCGCGCCGCTTCGTGGTACTTCTCTTTGATCTCGATGAGGACGAGGTTCTGCAGAACGAGTGCCTTGGTGAGCTAACGGAAGTAGACGAAAGCCGCGTCACCGGCCTGGCCGTCCCACTGCTGATCCATGTGCGAGGCGGTCGGACTGACGTTCTGACCGAGGGCCTGCAGGCTCTGGCCGAGGTTGCCGTAGGCATCGCCCGCCTTGTAGAAGCTCTCCCAGTCTCCGACCAGGGCGTTGCTGATGGTGCCGATGACGTCGTAGCCGGCGCAGTCCTTGATGATCTGGTTGACCCAGTGCGAGATGGAGATCGCGTCCAGGACGCCGATCGGGTTGGCGAAGCCCTTGGTCATTGTGGGATCGGGTTCGCCGGGCTCGACGAGGAAGTCGGTCGGCTCTCTCACGGCAGGTTCCACCCGTCGGGTGACCACGGGGAAGCTCATAGCCGCTGCGGTCGACGGTCGGGTAGGTCGCGTCCAGCCGGGCCGCGCTGCCGGTGTCGGTGCGCCGGTAGTAGTCGGCGGTTTCCTGAAGTGCGTCGCGTGACTTGCCGAGCAGCTCCATCAGGTGGGTGAGCCGCTTGTTCATCTCGTCGACGAGCTTCTGGTGTGCGGGCCACGCTTCGTTGAGCAGGCCCTGACCGTGCCACGGCAGGTCGGTGTGCTTGAGCGTGTACGCCTTGGCGGTCTGGGCGTCGAGGGCGGCGTCGTTGAGGCGGGAGACGGCGCGCTCCAGGGCGCTGGGGTCGACCGAGAAGCTCACGACAGGCGATCCCCGATGATGCCCGTCACCACGAGCAGGACCGCGGCAACGAGCAACGCGAGAGCCATGATCCGACCGCGCCGTTTCGACTCCGCATTGGTGCTCGCTCGGTGGACGCCGAGGCCGGCCACGGCAGCCACCCCGAGGGGTGTCGCCACCGACATGAAGCGGAAGAACGACCAGACGCTGAAGGTACCGTCGTCCCCCACGATCGCCAGCTGGTAGACCAGGAAGCCGAGGCCGACCACGCAGAAGAAGAACAGCACCATCGACACCAGCGCGACGCTCTTGCGGAAGTCGTGCCACTGATCGAGCTTGTCCGGCACCGCCGTCACCGGATCCGTCCGCCCCGTCTCGCCCACGACCGCACCATGCCACAGCCCGACCACGCACCGCGACCCCGCCGTCACCCGCAGACATGAGAGGTCGGGGCCGAGCGCACCGGCACGCCTGGGTCTCGGAAGACGCCGCATGCGCTGCGGGCGTCCCGCGCGGCGGTGAACGATCGGGTACGGTCCGTTCCGAGCCGTTCACCAGTGGACAGTACGAGGGCCACGCGCACTGTCCACTGCGGCGGGTCGCTGCCGGGAAGCCGCCGGCCGGTCGGAGAGGAGCCCTTCATGACGGCCAGCGCAGACGAGTTCCGCCAGTCGATGGACGACGCTCTGCGTACCCTGCGCGAGTTGCGGGCCAGCCGCCCCGCGGAGGAGAGCGTCGAGACCCGCGGCGAGGCCAGTGCGGCAAACGGCCTGATCACCGTGGTGGCTGCTCCGGGCGGTCGGATCGAGTCGATCACCGTGTCGCCGCAGGTGCTGCGTGAGGGCGGCGACTACCTTGCCGAACAGTTGACGATCTCCGTCAACGCCGCCCTCGACGACCTGCGGGCCCGCACGGTCACCGACGCACCGGACGTGCCGGATCCGTCCGTGCTGCTCGAGCGCCTCGAAGGCGTCCAGCAGCAGTCGGTGCGCCAGATGCAGTCGTTCCTGAGCACGCTCACCGCCGCTCAGACCCGAATCGCGCGGTCAGGAGGCTGACCGATGTCCTTGGAGATCGATCCGGATCAGGTCCAGGCGGCCGGCACCCGGCTCGTCGACGTGGGTGAGCGCCTGGCGACGGCGATCGAGGGGCTCGACGCGCGGCTGAAGGGCTTGGGCGAGCCGTGGGGCGGAGACATGCTCGGCACCCTCGTCGCCGCTTCCTTTCCGGTCATCTCCGGCTATCTGCTGGAGTGCTGCGCCGCGATGGCCGACGAGTACCAGAGCAGCGGCGAGGATCTGATGGCCTTAGCGGACGACATGACAGCCGTCGAGGAGGAGCTGGTCGGCCGCTTCCGCGCGCTGGCCGGGGAGTTGGGCTGACCGTTGGGCATGACGATCCCGGGTGAACTCGCCTCGCTGCTCGCCATGATCGGGTACGACTGGCCGGAGGGCGACGAGGCGAAGCTCTTCGATCTCGGGCAGGTCTGGATGGACTTCGCCACCACCGTCGACGAGATGGGCCGGAAGGCCGATGAGCTGGCCGCAGAGGTGACCGGCGCCAATCGGGGGGAGGTCGTGGCCGCCTTCAACGCGTACTGGTCCGGCGGCGAGGGGCCGGGCGGCGTGCTGGCCGGAAACACCACCGCCACCACCGTGCTGGGCGCCGGCTACGTGGTGGTCGCCGCGGTCGTACTGGCGCTGAAAGTCCAGATCATCGTTCAGTTGATCATCCTCGCCGTCCAGATCGCCCAGGCGGTCGCCACGGCGGTGGCCACCTTCGGTGCGTCCCTGCTCGAGATCCCGATCTTCAAGATGATCACCAGCTTGATCGTCGACCAGCTCATCGACATGGCCCTGCAGGCGATCCTCGGTGGGTAAGCGCAACCGCAACCGACACCTGCGCGATGCGGCGGTGCCGCCCGAGGTGGAGTCGGCGTTGGTCAAGCCGGTCGCCCAACTTGCCAGGACCCCTCGGGTACGCCGCGAGTACCACGTCGGCGACGAGCAGCGACCCAAGCACCGGGACACTGACCGGAACCTGGCCATGGGCAGCGCGAGCCGCGCTCCGGCCAACGGCCAGACCGCGCTGGACCGCTCGGTGCAGATCAAGGAAACCAACGAGCGTCGCCGAATCGGCGTCGACCACGAGACCGGCGAGATCGTCATCCTGGACCGGCACCGCCGCATCGAGCCGAGCAATCCCGGCGAGGACGTCGTCGAGATCTACCACGGCCACGTCCGCGGCTGGGATGACCACAGCTCGGACGGCCTGAACGACGACATGCGCAACGCGCTCAAGCGGAGCGGGCTGGTAGACAAGAAGGGCCGGCCGACCGCGCCGCCGAAGGACGAGGAATGAGCACACAGCGCAGCTACTACGAGCCGGCACCGGCGACCCACGACGGCGCCACGGCCGCGCTCGCCGCGGGTGACATCGACGCTCTCACCGACTCGATGGTCGGGCTGGCCCTGCACGACGCGGACTGGCGCTGGTGCCAGGACTTCTACCTGCGGCTACTGGACCACCCGGAGGAGGACGTCCGGGCGACTGCGGCGATCTGCCTCGGTCATCTGGCCCGCATCCACCATCGGCTCGACACCGACCGGGTCATGCCAGCCCTGCGCGCCCGGCTGCGCGACCCGGCCATCGGCGGCACGGTGGAGGACGCCATCGCCGACATCGAGCAGTTCCTCGGCCTGCCGCCGGGATAGGCGACCCGTTCGTCAAGCCGCACACGTTCCGGTCAACGCGCGAGTTGAAGCCTTCTGACACAGGTGGCACCGAGCACCGTCTTGCCGCGCCTCGGGTCCGCCGTGGCTCTCGCTGGCCTGACCTGGCTTCTAGTCCACCTGGACGCTCAGAGCAGGAAGTCGTACAGGTCCCGGGGCACAGGGGTCGTCGCCTGCTTGGCCCAATCGGTGGGTAGCCCTCGCGCGTCAAGCGCCGCGATGTCGTTGAGCAGCATCCCGAAGGCAATGAACGTCTTGACGCGCAACGGGTCGAGGCCGCTGATGGCGGCGACGCGCGACCAGAGCCGGCCGAAGGCGTCGCGAACCGCGTCGCGTACGTCGGGATCCCCGCAGGCGGCGAATCCCTGCATCTGCAGCATGAGCCGCTGGCGGTCGACAAGCAGCTGCTTGTACTCCGCACCCATCAGCATGAGCGCATCGACACCGGTGGCGTCGCCCGCGGCGGCGACCATGCCGTCGGACATGGCGTCAAAGGCCGCGGTCACGACGTCGATGAACAGTGCGCGTTTCGTGCCGAAGAGCCGGAACACGTACGCCTCGCTGATTCCGATCTCGCTGGCGATCAGCTTGACCGATGTGCCGTGCAGGCCGGCGCCGGCGAACGCCGCGGCGGCCGCCTGCCGGATCTGCGTACGCCGCTCTTCAGCCGTGGCCCTTCCCGACATGGCACCCCCCACTTGTGAGTAGTAACTCACCATAGGTCGCCGGGTTCAGCTTGCTGTGAGTGGGTACTCACAATTACGTTGTGAGTGGTCACTCACAACGCGCCTGAGGAGGAACGATGGACGACAGCACGAGCGTCGTCGAGACCACGAAGGGTGCGGTACGGGGCCGGAGCACCGGCGGTGTCAGCGCCTTTCTGGGTATCCCCTACGCCGCGCCGCCGCTCGGACCGAACCGGCTCCGGGCGCCACAACCGGTACAGCCGTGGACCGGGGTCCGCGACGCGACCGCGTACGGCCCGACCGTGCCGAAAAGCGACTACCCCGCGCCCGTCGTCCCACTGCTTCCCGAAGTTACGATTCCGGGCGAGGACTGCCTCAACCTGAACGTCTGGACACCCGGCACATCGCCGTCCGACCGTCCCGTCTTCGTGTGGATCCACGGTGGGTCGTTCACCAGCGGCTCCGGGGCGAACGCCGAGTACGACGGGACCGCCTTCGCCCGCGACGGTGTGGTCTGCGTGACCATCAACTACCGGCTCGGCGCGGACGGCTTCCTCGAACTGCCCGACGCCGACACGAACCGCGGGCTACGCGACATGATCGCCGCCCTCGAGTGGGTACGCGACAACATCGCCGCGTTCGGCGGCGACCCCCGTCAGGTCACGCTCGCTGGCGAGTCGGCAGGCGCGATGGCCGTCGCGCCGCTGATGGCGGTGCCCGCCGCCCGCGGCCTGTTCGCCCGCGCTGTGCTGCAGAGCGGCGCAGCCTCGAACGTGCTGACCGTCGATCAAGCCGCCCTGGTGGCAGAACGGCTCACGGCGGGACTCCGCATCCCGGCGACAAGAGAGGCCGTCGCCGGTGTACCGATCGACCAGCTCATCGGCGCCGTCACGCAGCTGGGACTGCACGTACGGGCCCCCGGCACGGCTGCCGGATGGGGTGACATCGCGCGGCTGCTGCCCTTCGCCCCCGTGGTCGATGGCGACCTGCTCCCACACCCGCCGATGGAGGTCGCAACCACCCAGGTGCCGGCATTGATCGGCACCAACCGGGACGAGGGTCGGCTCTTCTTCGTCCCAGGTCGAGCCATCGACGTCATCGACGAAGCCATGCTCGCGGGATTCGCCGCGAACAACGGGATCACCGATCTCGCACCGTTCGTCGGCACGACGCCCGGCGAGACGTTGGTCAACGCCTACACCCACGCCCGTTTCGTACGGCCAGCGACCCAGCTGGTCAGGGCCAGGGGTGCGGTGCCGACATGGAGCTACCGATTCGACGGGCTCGACCTCGAGGACAACGACGGCCTCGGCTCCTGTCACACAGCGGAGGTGCCATTCGTCTTCGCCACCACCGGTCTACCGCAGATGCGACCGCGGATCGGCGCGCATCCGTCGGCTGCCGTGGCCGACACGATGCACTCCACCTGGGTCCGCTTCGCAACCACCGGCGACCCAGGCTGGGCACCCGGCACGACGGCGCACCTGGCGAGCCACCCTACGGGGAGTGTGGTCTAACGATATTCGGATCGGCGCCCTCGGACATAGGTTGATTTGCCGGGAGCTGTCCCGAACGTCCGCGCCAGGGCGGGCTCCGCCACGTGGTACGAATGCCTCAATAGGGGCATGAGCCACAGGACGGGCGAGCCGATGACGACGAGCAGGGCGGGCAAGCTGCTGCGGAAGCCCGAGGATCCGCAACGGGCGACGTTCCTGGAGCTGTTCTTCGACCTGGCGTTCGTCTACGTGCTCACCCAGCTCTCGCAGGTGCTCAGCCGGGACCTCACGTGGCGCGGCGCCTTCCACACGCTGGTGCTGCTGCTGGCGGTGTGGTGGGTCTGGTGCAGCACGGCGACGGTCCCGGACAGGTTCGACCCGCAGCGGCCGACGATCCAACTGCTGGTCATCGCGACCCTGGTCGGCAGCCTGGTGATGGCTGTCGCGCTGCCGGCGGTGTTCGGCGCGCAGGGCCTGGTCTTCGCGGGCGCGTACGTCGCCGTCCAGGTCGGTCGCAGCCTCGGCCTACTCATCGCCCTGCGGGGTCACGAGTTGCAGCGCGGTGCCCTACGGGTGCTCATCTGGTTCTGCGCATCCGCCGTGCCGTGGATCGCGGGGGCGCTGGTGCACGGCACGGCCCGCGAGGCACTGTGGACGCTGGCGGTGGCCATGGACTACCTGGCGGGGAAGCTCCGCTACCTCACCCCAGGTCTGGGCCGCTCACCGCCCGCGGAGTTGCCGAGCGCGGCCGAGCACCTGGCCGAACGCCACCGACAGTTCTTCATCATCGCGCTCGGTGAGTTGATCCTGGTCTCCGCTTCGACCCTCGGCGGCAGCGGCTTCGCGCCCGACCGGACCGCGGCGTTCGTGGTATCGATCGCCACCACGGTGCTGCTCTGGCGTATCTACATCTACCGGGCGGGCGAGCTGTCGGCCGCGGCCATCGCGGGCTCCGCCGATCCGGCCCGCCTCGGCCTGTCGGCGTTCTACGCCCACCTGGTCATGGTGGCCGGCGTCGTCGTCACCGCGGTCGGTGCCGAACTCGTCATCGCCCATCCAACCCGGCACGCCCAAACGGCCTGGATCGCGGTCATCCTCGGCGGACCCGCGCTGTTCCTGGCCGGGCGTGCCCGCTTCGAGTACGCGGTCTTCAGCCGGGTGTCCCGGGATCGACCGATCGGGCTGCTCGCGTTGGCCGCGCTGGCACCGGTGATGCTCCTCGTACCACCGCTCGTGGCCGCCCTAGCCGCCACCGCGGTCCTGGCCGGGGTCGCCGTCTCGGACGCCGCCGGCGCGCGAGGGCGTCCACCTGAGCCGCCGTCGCCACCCGGATAACCCGAAGCGCGCCCGGTTGGCCACCGTCGTGTGGATGCCACCACACCCGGCCGGAAAGATTCCGCGAGGATCCCCGCATCGCCGCAATGTGACAACGACGACAGGAGCTTCATGGACCAGTTGAGCCGCCGCGCCCGCGACCTCGGGATCGTCGTGGGGGCGCTGCCCACGGGGCGGGACAACGCGATCACCGACGTCGACGGAGTCCTGGTCGGGCACACCACCATCGACGACGGCGCCGACCTGCACACCGGCGTCACCGCCGTCGTACCGAGTCAGCTCGGCCCCGGACGATGGACCCTGCCGGCCGCCGTGTTCTCCGGCAACGGCCACGGGAAGCTGGTCGGCTCGACACAGGTGGACGAACTCGGCGTGCTGGAATCACCGATCGTCCTGACCGCCACGCTGTCCGTCTTCCGGGCCGCGGACGCGCTGCTGAGCCACCTGATGGACCGTCGCCCCGAGGGTCTGTCATTCAACCCCCTGGTTGGCGAGACCAACGACGGCCACCTCTCCGACATCCGCCGCCGCCCGATCAACGAGGGACACGTGCTCGCCGCCGTCGCGGGGGCGTCCGGCGGGCCACCGGTGGAGGGCTGCGTCGGGGCCGGCACCGGCACCACGGCGCTGGGCTTCAAGGGCGGCATCGGCACGTCGTCGAGGACGGTGCGGGTCGCCAACCGACCGGGGACGATCGGTGCGCTCGTCCAGTCCAACTTCGGCGGAGTGCTCACCGCCCTCGGCGTGCCGCTGCCGGTCGGTGAGCTGATCCCGGACGCCGACCGGGCCGAACCACCCGGCAACTCCTGCATGATCGTCGTCGCCACCGACGTACCCCTGGACGCCCGGCAGCTCGGACGACTAGCCCGGCGGGCGGTCTTCGCGATGGGCCGGGTCGGGGCGTCCTACAGCAACGGCAGCGGCGACTACGCGATCGCGTTCAGCACGGCGGAGCCGGACCAGCAGCCCATCCCCGACGGGGAGATCAACCCGGTCTTCGCGGCCGTCCTGGATTCTGTCGAGGAGGCGCTGCTCAACTCGCTCTTCACCGCCTTCACCACCACCGGTGTGGCCGGTCATACCAGTCGTGCCATTCCACACGGGGCGGTGGTCCGGCGATTGGCGGCGGCCGGCCGGCTGGCGACGCCAGCCTGATTCACGCGGTGGAGTTGACGCCGGCCGGACAGCGAGTGGGGTACCGATCGTCAACGGGCTCGGGTGCGAGCGGCGGTGACGATGCCCGCACGGTCCAGGACGGCCACCACGATCAGCACCCCGGTGGCGGTCGCGCTGGCCGCGACCAGCGGCAGTCGCAGGACGATCGCCGCGCCGGACAGGACGAACAGGCCGATCACCCGCGGCCAGGAGAGTCGCCGGTGGATCGCCAGGGAGAACAGGATCCGCCCGACGAGGAAGAGGGTGGGCCCGCTCAGGATGACCACGACGGCGGTCGTGTCACCGATCTCGGTGGGGTGGGCGATGCTCAGTTCGGCCCCGACGGCGGTGACCACTATGCCGGCGATCATCACCAGGTGCAGGTAGCTGGTGGCGACCCCTAGCCGGGACGGGTCGGCGTTCTCGATGGCCGGGCCCAGACGCTGGCCGGCCGGCGTCACGTAGAGCAGACCGATCAGCACAGCGGTGGTGAAGACCAGCAGGAACGCGGCTGTCTCCGGGAGGTTGAGGCGGGTGCGGGCGTACGTGAGGCCGGCGACCAGGACGAGTTCGCCTAGCGCGATGATCATGATCTGCTGGTACCGCTCGGCGAAGTGCTCACCGGCGAGGTGCAGCTCCTCCTGTCGGGCCCGACCCAGCCGGGGCGTGGGCCAGCCGAGTCGTGGGCCGATGAGGTCGATCGCGAGAGCGAGCACCCAGAGCGGCACCCGCCACTCCGGCAGGAACGCGCCGGCCAGCCACGGTACGGCGGAGACGCCGTACCAGCAGAGGATCCGCAGCGCCCGGCTCTGCCGCGGGTGACCGCGCAACATGAGGCCGGTGACCGTGCCCCGGGCAAGGTGAACCGCGACGTACGCGCCGGCGAAGAGCAGGCCTCGCCCGTCCAGCGCCTGCGGGATCGCCACCCCGGCCAGCAGGCTGCCCAGCGTGGCGCCGATCAGCAGCCCACGCAGCGCCTGAGTCTCCGGGTCGTACCAGTCGGCCAGCCAGGTGGTGGTCACCCAGATCCACCAGACCCCGGTCAGGAGCAGCGCGGTGCGCAGCGCGCCCACCAGGGTGAGGTCGGCGAGGAGGTGCTGGGCCAGTTGGCTGAGGGCGAGGACGAACGCCAGGTCGAAGAAGAGTTCCAGGAAGGAGGCGCTGAGCGGGACGTCCCTTCCTCGCAGCAGCCGTTCGGGCCTGCTCACCATCAGCGCTCCTCCCGGCGGCATGCCCTGCGTCCGTCGTACCACCCGGGACCGGCCGCCGCGGCGAAAGCCGGCAACGGGCGCGGTCGGGTGGGGAGGAAAGGTCGCCGGTTCGCCACCTGTCGCCCGATCCGGGCGGCTGGTCTGCTGGTGGTGCAGCTCAGGTCCACCAGAGAAAGCAGGGTTTTCCATGTCGACTCTCCGCCGTACCCTCGCCGTCACCGCGACGCTCGCCGCGGCCGCCGCCACCTCGGTGTTCACCGCGTCGCCGGCGATGGCCAGCACGCCAGCCAGCTGCTCCAGCGTCCGCCAGATCGGCACGACGCGGGTGCTGACAGTCGGCGGGATGGAGGCCGCCTCGGTCAAGCAGTACTACGGCTGCGGCTACAACTACGCCTACATCTACGTCTGGGAGCAGTACCGCAACACCCACTCCAACTGGGACCTGTACGTGCACGTGATCGACCACAGCGACAGCGGCTCCGACTACGGCGTGGGCGAGCTGAACAACACGACCCGCGCGGAGCTGTGAGGCGCGCCCGCGAACACGGCCGCCCACTGCACGCACGTCACCGGTTACCTGAACTCGACGGGCGGCTCGACCAGCAAGGTCTGCTGACGCCCCCAGACCATGCACGTCGAGCCGGCGTCCCCGCCGCCCGGACGCGCCGGGAGCAGGAGGTGCTGACCGTGCTCTGCCGCCCGTTCGTCGAGGGTGGGGTGCCATTCCCCGAGCCACCTCCGGTGCGGGCGATCGCGGCCACCCTGCACGTCACCGAGAGCGCCGTGAAGAAACACCTGTCGCGGCTGTACGACAAGTTCGACCTCACCACAAACGACGACCGCCGCCGCTCGCGGCTGGCCGGCGAGGCCGTCCGTCGGGGTGCGGCCGGTCCAGCACCGGCCGCACCCTGACCTTGCGGCAGGGGCTGGTCGCCCCGCCGTGTCGTTGATCCGGTTGTAGCCTGCCCCACCAGGGACGACGGTGGGAGCACCGACCGTCGAGGGGGACGCCGATGACCAGTCAGCGGGAGACCGTGCAGGTCGACCACGACCTGTTCCGCGCCGTGTACGACTCACCCGCGTCGCTGCCCGGCCGACACCGGTGGACCACCCCGGAATCGGACGTCCGGCGGCTGGAGAAGCTGCTCGGCATGCCGGCGCGCACCATCGGCGCCCCGCTCTGGGTCAGCGGCGACGAGCCGGACTGCCCGAAGTGCGGCCGGCGGATCACCTGGTACGACATCGTCTCGTCGGCGCTCTCCGGCCTGCACGACAAGAACATGATCGCCACCGTCATCCTCGGCGAACGCAAGTACGTCAACACCGAGATCCCGGACGCCATCCCCGGAGTGCGCTGCGCCGACTGCCACACGACCATCGACGGCCTGCGCAGCTTCAAGTGCCACAACTGGGCGTACGCCTTCGAGGCGCTGGAGGCCGTCCGCGAACGGATGGCCGGCGGCCTCGGGCCGACCTGAGGCCACCAAGCAGAGCGGCTGTGCGGTCGCTGGACGAAGGTCGGTAAGCCGTCCCGACCTTCGACTCCTGCGCGGCCGCCTGCTGCGTTCCTACCCTTTCTCCCAGATGAACGGGGTATGAACATCTGGTGAGGTGATGCATGGTCGACACCGGCAACATGGACGTTCCGGAGATCAGCGCCGAGTGGTACCGCGACGTGATCGGCGTCGCCGCCGACAGCCCGCCCCCGGTGCAGTGGTTCGTCGGGCACGCCACCGAGGGGATGATCCTGCTGCTCGGCGCGCTGCTGCTGGTTGCCGCGCTGAGCCGCCTGTCCGGCGGCCCGCACGACCGGGCACTCGCCCTGGTCGCGCCGGTGCCGACCCTCCTGGCGTACGCCGGCAGCGAATGGCTCAAGACCGTGGTGGACGAGGAGCGACCGTGCCGGACGGTGGGCCGGGCCATCATCGCCGGCAGCTGCCCACCACCGGGCGACTGGTCGTTTCCCAGCAATCACGCAACCCTGGCCGGCGCGCTGGCGATCACCACGCTGTTGCTCTCCCGCCGACTCGGACTGGTCGCGCTGCCGCTGGCCGCGCTGGCGGCGATCTCGCGGGTCTTCGTGGGCGTGCACTATCCGCACGACGTGATCGCTGGGCTGCTCCTCGGCGCCCTGGTCGCCGCGCTGGCCACCCCGGTGCTGGCCCGCCCGACCACCGAAGCGCTACGCCGCCGCGCCGACGCCCGTCGCCCGGTCCCCGACCTGGCGGGCCGGCCCCGCCCCTGATCCCGCCCGCCCCGCGTCGCCCGGGCGCTACGCCCCGCGCACGCCCTCCCGAGCGTGACGACGTCCCACCCGACGGCATCTGGCCGCCGAAGATCGTGCTCGATCCTGGTTGTAGTGGTCTCAGGCGCGGCAGAGGCAACTACATCGTGAATCGAGCACGATCTTGAGCGGCGGGCGGCGGGCGGCGGGCGTCCCACGGGCGGCAGTCAGGTGGCTAGCAGGAGGGTGCCGAGGGTGCCGAGCAGGAGGAACGGGCCGAACGGAAGGTGGGTGGACCAGCGGGCCCGGCGGGCGGCCAACAGGCCCAGGCTGACCAGCGCGGACAGCCCGAACGCGAGAAGCAGCCCGAGCAGCAGGAACGGCCAGCCGTACCAGCCGAGCAGCGCGCCCACGCTGAGCGCCAGCTTGGCGTCGCCCAGCCCGAAGCCGCGGCGGCCGAGCAGCAGCGTGCTGCCGGCGAAGAGCACCGCCAGCCCCGCGCCCGCGGCGACGGCTCGCAGCCAGGGCCCCGGCTCGGGGTCGCCGAGCGCGGCCGCGCCGAGCAGCAGCCACGTCCCGGCCGCCGCCGGCAGGGTGAGCCGGTCCGGCAGGCGGTGCACGGCCAGGTCGACGAAGACCGCCGGGACCGTCCAGCCGAGCCACCAGGCCAGCGCCGGCAACGCCCCACCTGGCGGACCGGCCAGCGCCAGCAGCAGCACCACGGCGAGCCCGGCGATCGCGGCCAGCTCGACGGTTCCCGGCGGCGGGCCGACCCGGGCGCGGCAGCGACCGCACCGGCCGGCCGGGCCGAGCGCGGGCCAGGGCCGGGTCAGCCCGACCGGCGCCCCGCACGCGTCGCAGCCGGTCCGGCTGGCGGTGCCCGACGGTACGGCGTGACGCAGGACGGCCAACCGCAGGAGCGGGCTGACCGCCACGGTCGCCAGCACGGCGGGGAGCCAGGCGCTCGTGGCACCGGACGGCGGGGGTGCGGGGTGCCGATCGGGTGGATTCTCCTGACCCGGTACGGCCGCCGGAGGGCCGGTCAGCGGCATGTCGACGCCCGCACGGCCCGTGCGTCGAGCGCGAAGGCGAACACGGATCGTGACTGAACGATCGCTTGGGTGTAGCGGATGGCGCAGAAAGGGACGTGGGCAGCCGGTCGTCCGACGGCCTCCCGGGCCGGGCCCGGGCCAGCCATCCCGCCGGCCGGTGCGGCTCCTCGATCGGACGCCGGCTCCGCCCGGATGCCGGGATGACGCCGCGATGTCCCACTCTCGGGACCGGCGGAGCGGTCCCTGCCGACCCGTTCGGCCCGGAGTGGGCAGGCCGTGGCCCGCCCGTCGGTCGGCCGATGCTCGGAGCGCGGCACAGACACCCCTCACCACCACCTGTCATCACGCAGAGTGTTCACTTGAATTGCCTCTGTTGCATCGGCGAGCGTCAGCCTATGCTCGCCCCTTGGGTGTGACGCAAGCCTCACTGCAACAACCGACCGACACAGGACCATCCATTTGTAAAAGATCCGTAACGGTGAATGCAGAAGCGCAATGAACGGCTCCGGATGTGCTGATCCGGGCGCGCTTCCGCATGCCCGGCGGCGGTGATCCGTCGCCGCACCGGGCGACCACGAGGAGGCTCGACGGTGCGCGGACGACAGCTCAGGCGAGCAGCAATCTGCCTGCTAGCGGTCGTGGCGGCGGTGTCAGTCACCGCCTGCGGCAGCGGACGGGAGGCCGTCGAACGGCCGGCGCCGGCCCGGAGCGACGGACAACAAGCGGACCGGGAGGTCGAAAGGCGGGCTGCGGAAAAGGCGGCGCTCGACGCGTACTCCGGTTATCTCGCCGCCTCGCGTACGGCGAGTCGACGCAGTGATCCGCGCGCGCCGGAACTGTCCCGGTATCTCGCCGATCCACTGCTCACTCGGGTGCGAGTGTCCATTCGCGAGGCAAAGGAGCACGGCGCGATGCGTACCGGGGCGGTGAAGTCCGACCCGACCGTGACCTCGATCAGCCTGGACTCGGCCCCGGCCACGGTGGAGATCCAGGACTGCCTGGACGCGAGCGGTTACCGGCTGGTCTACGCCAAGGACAAGCGGGTGGTCCCGGGCAGTGGCGGCGGCAGGCACCTGGCCACCGCCACCGCGACCCGCTATCCCGACGGCCGCTGGCTGATCAACTCCAGTGCCGCGCACCGGGACCAGCCGTGCTGACCTGGGGAGGAAGGGGCGCCCCGGCCCGTACCGCCCGGGCCGGGACGCCCCGCCGGGCACTCACCGGGATCGGCCTCGCGCTGCTGCTGGTGGTCGGTGCAACCGTGCCGGCCGGCGCCGCCCGGCGCGCCGACCCCGGGGCGGAGTGCCCGCTCGACCAGCCGGACTGCAGCGTCTGGGACGACGAGCCCGGCACGCCGGGCGGTCCCGGCGGCGGCGGCGACAACGGCGGCGGGGACTCCGGCGGCGGGGACTCCGGCGGCGGGGACTCCGGCGGCGGAGGTGGTGGCGGCGTCTGCCAGTGGGGCGGGCGGACCATCCCCTGCTACGACGACCTGCTCGGCCGGTTCAACAACGGCGACGGGTGCTACTACAAGCTGACCGAGGGGGACGTCGAGCCGCCCGAGGGCCAGCAGTGGTATCTGCAGACCTGCAACGGCGGCGACCTGGGTGCCCAGGACATGGTGCTGCTGGATGGGCCACCGCCCGGCTACGGCGCACCGCCCGACCCGGAGGAGCTGGCCCGCCGCGCCCTGGCGTCGATCAAACTGTTGCCGGCGCGGCTCAGGGTGGCACCCCGCAAGAGCGTCGGCCCCGGACTGGTCGGCCTGCCGGTCTGGATGTGGGCGACACCGAGCGCCAATTACTTCGGCCCGCTGCACGCCTCCGCGTCCGACCGTGGGCTGACCGTCTCCATCGAGGCGAAGGTCGACCGGATCGTCTGGGACATGGGCAACGGCGACAAGGTCACCTGCCCGGGCGCCGGCACCCCGTACGACGCGAAGGGCAAACACGCCGGCCAGCCGTCCCCGGACTGCGGCTACGACAGCGGCTACCCGAAGGCCGGCACCTACCGGGTCGGCGCCACCACGTACTGGACGGTGCGGTGGTGGACCAACGGCGGCGTCCAGGGCGAACCGATTCCGCAGACCGGACCAGCGGCACCGTGCCGATCCAGATCAACGAACTCCAGGTGGTGACGCGATGAGCGGGCGGAACGAGTGGCTTTCGACGGAGCTGGTCCGGTGAGCCTCGCGACACGCAACGGAACCCCGGTGGACGCGCCGGTCAGCCCGCCCAAGGTGGTCCGGCAGCGCCGGATCCGCCCGGGGCTGCTGGGTCTGGCTGTACTCCTGATCGCGCTGGGCGGGCTGGGCGCGGCGTTCGCGGTCACCTCGGTCCGGGCTACCGGCAGCTACCTCGCGGTGGCCCGGCCGGTGGAGGTGGGGCGGGAGATCAGCGCCGCCGACCTGATCGCCGTGCAGGTCGCCGGCGGTCAGGGACTGCGTCCCGTGCCCGCCGGGCGGCTGGACGAGGTGGTCGGCAAGCGCGCCGCCGTGGCGCTGGTCCCGGGCACCCTGCTCACGCTGGGGCAGGTCACCGACGACGCGCTGCTAGGCCCCGGCCAGCAGCAGATCGCGCTCGGCCTCAAGACCGCGCAGGTGCCAGCGCGTGAACTGCACCCCGGCGACAAGGTCCTGCTGGTCAGCACCCCGGACGACAACGCCACCGGAGCGGCTGCCGCGGGCACCCGCTTCTCCGCCACCGTGATCGACATGGTGAGCCCGGCCAACGACGACAAGGTGCTGTACCTGACGCTCACCATCCGGGACGTGCCCGCGGTGGTGGCGCTGGCCGCGCAGGAGCGGATCGCCGTCGTGCTGACCGAGGCGGCCTGAACATGGCGATCATCGCGCTGGTGTCCGCGAAGGGTTCGCCCGGCGTGACCACCTCGGCGCTGGCCTGCGCGCTGGCCTGGCACCGACGACTGGTGCTCGCGGAGTGCGACCCGGCCGGCGGGTCGATCCTCGCCGGCTACCTGGGTGGTCAGCTGGACGGGCCGCGCGGCATCGGCGAGCTGGCCGTCGGGGAGCTGCGCGACGGCAGCCTGGAGACCGCCTTCTGGTCCCAGCTGGTCGACCTCGACGCGCCCCGGCGGGAACGGCTGCTGCTGCCCGGGCTGGTCGACCCGACGCAGGCCGGCAGCGTCACCCCGCTCTGGCAGCGCTTCGCCGACTACTTCAACGCCCTGGACCGCGGCACCCCCGGCTACGACGTGCTGGTCGACTGCGGCCGGCTGCACGTCAACGGCCCGCCGTGGCCGGTGCTGCGGGCCGCCTCGGTGGTGCTGCTGGTGACCCGGGCCGAGCTGCCGGATCTCTCCGGCACCCGGGCGGTGGTCACCGCGATCGAACGGGACTTCGCCGAGCACCGGGTGCCGCCGGGCACCCTGCGGCTGCTGCTGGTCGGTGGTGGGCAAGGTCGGGCCGAGATCAGCCGCGCGCTGAAACTGCCGGTGATCGCCCGGCTGCCGCACGATTCGCGTACCGCCGGGGTGCTCAGCCTGGGCGGGACGGTACGCGCCGGACGGCCGCTGCTGCGCGCGGCGGCCGCGCTGGAGGTGCCGGTCGGCGCGCTGCTGGAACGGCGGCGCGCCCGGCTGGCCTGGCCGGTGCAGCAGGGAGTGCCGGATGCGGTTGGAACCGGTCTCCGCCGACCCGCGCCAACAGCCGCCCGGCGTCACCTCCACGACGCCGCCGCTGGCCGCGCCGAACGGCCGGCACCATTCGGTGCCACTGCCGGCGCCGCCTCCGGCACCCGCGGCCAGCCCGCCGCCGGAGCCGCCACCCCGCCCCCGGATGGACTTCCAGGTGGTCCGGGAGCTGCGCCGGGAACTGACCGAGCGGCTCACCCTGTGGCAGCGCGGCCGTGAGTTCACCGTCGACGAGGAGGACACCGAGCGGGCCCGGCTGGCCGTCACGGTGGTCGCCGAGTACGCGGACGCGGTCCGCCGGGCCGGCACGCCGATGGCCGCCGGTGAGGAACGCCTGCTGCTCGACCAGGTGACCGCCGAGCTGGTCGGGTTGGGTCGGCTGCAGACCCTGCTGGTCGACGACACCATCGAGGAGGTGCACATCCTCGGCTGCGACCAGGTACGCATCACCCGGCACGGCGGCGGGGTCGACTGGGCGGAGCCGATCGCCGACAGCGACGCGGAACTGGTGGAGATCCTCCAGGCGGCGGCACGCCGTGCGGGCGCGACCGAGCGGTCACTGTCCACCGTGAAGCCCACCCTCGACCTGCAACTGCCCGACGGCAGCCGGCTGGCCGCGGTGTTCCTGGTCAGCCACCGCCCGTACGCGGTGATTCGCAAACACAACACCCTGGACGTGAGCCTGGACGACGTGGCCGGCGCCCGGGGTGACCTGGACGAGATGATCGACCCACTGCTGCGCGACTTCCTCCGCGCGGCGATGCGCGCCGGGCTGAACATCATGGTCGCCGGGCTGGCCGGCGCCGGGAAGACCACGATCATCCGGGCGCTGATGAACGAGATCCCGCCCGACGAGCCGTACGTGCTGCTGGAGGAGAGCCGGGAGCTGCTGCCGGCCCGCCGCCGGGAGCGGCACCGGGCGGTGATGAGTTTCGAGGCCCGCGAGGGGCACGGCGAACGTGGCTTCGACGGCCGGCCGGCCGGCGAGGTGACGATCGCCGACCTGATCCCGCTCTCGCTCCGGATGGGCGTACTGCGGATCATCGTGGGTGAGGTGCGGTCCCGGGAGATCGTGCCGATGCTCCAGGCGATGACCACCAGCCGGGGCTCGATGTGCACCATCCACGCCCGCACGTCCGCCGGCGTCGGTGAACGGATCGTCGAGCTGGCGCTGGCACACGGCCGCGAGATGACCGTCGACCAGGCCCGCCGGATGGCCGGCAACGCCCTGGACCTGATCGTCTACGTCACCGTCGAGGACGAGACCGCGATTGGCGGCCGTAAGCACCGGTTCGTCTCGCACGTGGAGGAGGTGATCGGGGCTGGCGAAGCCGGGCGCATCACCACCACCACGGTCTTCGGGCCCGGCCCCGACGGCCGCGCGGTCCCCCGGCACCTGCCGGAACGGGTCCGTGAGCAACTGCTGCGGGTGGGCTACGACGCCCGGCTGCTGACCCGGTGGATCGAGGCTGGCACCGGTGCCTGGCGCCGCCCCCGGCAGACCCGACTGGCCCGGCGGTGATCCGGTGCGGGACAACCTGGAACTGATCGCGGTGGTCTCCGGCGCCGCCTGTGTCGCCGGTCTGCTGCTGGCCGTGGTCGCGCTGATCGGCACCCGGCGGCCCGCCGGCCCAGGCCCGGGCGCCGGACCGGGTCTGAGCCGGCTCTGGCGCGGCTCCGGCGCCACCCCCGGCGAGCGACGGGCCTACCAGGCTCTGCTGATCACCGCGTTGGTCGCCGGCGCGCTGGCCTTTCTGCTGACCGGGCTGCCGGTGGTGGGTCTGCTGGTGGCGGTGGCGGTGCCCGGCACCCCGTGGCTGTTCGCGGTGGGCAAGGCCGAGCAACGGGCAATCGCCCGGATCGAGGCGGTCGGCGAGTGGACCCGCCGACTCAAGGACGTCTCCGGCACCGGGCAGGGCCTCCAGCAGTCGATCATCGGCACGATCGGCAGCGTGCCACCCGGCATCGAGGACGAGGTCCGGCTGCTCGCCGCCCGGTTGCAGGCCGGCTGGATGGCCCGCTCCGCGCTGCTGGCGTTCGCCGACGACATCGGTGACCCGGTCTGCGACCAGGTGGTGGCGGCGCTGATCCTGCACCTCACCGACCGGGGCGAGCGGCTCGGTGACGTACTCGGCTCGATCGCCGGCGCGGCGGCGGCGGAGGTCGCCACCCGCCGGGAGATCGAGGCCAAGCGCACCCAGCCCCGGTTCGCGGTCCGCTTCCTCACCGGCATGACCCTCGCCACCCTGGCGTACGGGCTGATCAACACCGAGTACATCGAGCCGTACGGCACACCGGTGGGTCAACTCGTGATGGCCGCCCTCGGTGCCGCCTTCATCGGCCTGCTGGCCTGGGTGCGGTCGATGAGCCAGCCGCAGCGGCCGGCCCGGTTCCTGCCGTCGCCGGACCCGCAGGAGGTGATCGCGTGATCGTGAACTGGCACCTGGCCATCGCGGTGTGCGGTGGAGCTGCCGTGGGGCTGGGTCTGTTCCTGGTGGTCCGCGAGCTGGTGCCGGCGACCCCGGCGCTCGGACCGGCACTGCGCCGGTTGCACCAGCCGGCCGGCACCGGCCGGGTCGCCGCTCCCGCGTCCCGGCAACTGGACTGGTTGACCGGGCTGGCCCGCTGGCTGCGGCCGCCGCACCGGCAGCTCGCCCTGATCGGCCAGACCTCCGAGCAGTACGCGCTGTCGGCGCTGATCGGGCTGGCCGTGCCGACCCTGCTCGGGGTGGCGCTGTTCGTGCTGGGTATCTCGCTACCGCTGGTCGTACCGGTGCTCGGCAGCCTCGGCATGGCGCTGATCGCCGGGCTGCTGGCGCACCGGTCGGTGCTCGCCAAGGCGGACGCCGCCCGGGACGAGTTCCGCCAGGCCGTCTGCACGTACCTGGATCTGGTGGCGTTGCAGCTCTCCGCCGCGCACGGGCCCGTGCAGTCGCTGGAGCGGGCCGCGGCCGTGTGCGACGGCTGGGTCTTCGACCGGATCCAGGAGTCGCTGCGGATCGCCCAGATGCAGATGCACGCGCCCTGGGACGAGCTGCGCGACCTCGCCGACAAGATCGGCATTCCGGAACTGGGCGACGTCGGCGCGATCATGCGCTCCTCCGGGAGTGAGGGAGCGCAGGTGCACGAGACCCTGCGCAGCCGGGCCGACTCGCTACGCGACCAGATCCGCACCGACAACCTCGCCCGCGCCGAGGGGGTGACCAGCAAGCTCGACATTCCGGGCGCACTGCTCGTCTTCGTGCTGCTCGGCTTCGTCGTCTACCCGTTCATCGCCCGCGTCTGACCCCACCCCGAGAAGGAGTACGCCATGTCCATCATCAGCTACCTGCACGTCGTGATGACGACGCGTCTGGCCGAGCTGCGCCGCGACGGCGAGCGCGGCGACAGCCCGGTGCCGACCGCGGTGATCATCTTCGGTCTGGTCTTCGTGGCGACCATCGTCACCGGCCTGGCCCTGGGCAAGGCCAACGACTGGATGAAGGCCATCCCGAACCACACGAACCCGAAGTAGCCGGCGTGCGCCGAGTCGCGTTCCCGAGGTGGCGCCGGGTGATGGCCGACGCCCGGCGCGCCACCTCGCGGCCGGCGACCGGGAGCGGGGAGCCAACCCGGTGGAGCTGGCGGTGGTGATGCCGCTGATCCTGGTGCTGCTCTTCGCGTCGCTCCAGGTCGCGGCCGTCTTCCTGGCCCGCTCCACGGCGTTGAACGCCGCGCAGAGCGGGGTCAACGCCCAGCGGCTGTACGACGCTCCGGACGACGCCGGGGTCGCCAGCGCCACCCGCTTCCTGAACGCCACCGGCGGCTGGCTGGTGGGCTGGGCAAAGACCGGCCCAAGCTGCGTGACCACCGACACCGAGGTGACCTGCACGGTGCGCGGCCGGTCCCTGTCGGTGGTGCCCGGCGTGGACTTCGCGGTGCGGCAGACCGCGCACGGGACAGTGGAACGGGTGACCACGCCATGAGCCGCGGCGTCGAGCGGGGCTCGGTCTCCATCGAGGTGGCGGTGCTCGCACCCGCGTTCATCGCGCTGATGGTGCTGGCCGGCGTGGCCGGGCGTAGCGCGGTGGCGGCGGAGGCGATCGACGCCGCCGCGCACGACGCGGCCCGCGCCGCCTCGATCTCCCGGAATGCCGACACCGCGCGGACCGCGGCGCGGGAGGCCGCCCGCAAACAGCTGGACTGGCACGGGCTGGCCTGCAGCAACGACCTCGACCCGACGTTCACCGGTTCGGTCGCCGGCAGGTCCACCAGCTTCGACGCCGCCTTCAGCAGCCCGCTCGGTGCAGACGCCACGGTGACGGTGGAGATCAGTTGCCTGGTGTCGTTCAAGGACATCTCGCTGAGCGTCGTGCCCGGTATGCCGACCGACAACCGGATCACCGCGGACTTCACCTCTCCGCTGGACCGCTACCGGAGCCGGCAGTGACCGCGTTCGCTCCCCGGCCTCCGCACACCGGTGAGCACGGCCGGGTCAGCATCTTCCTGGCGGTGGCGATGACCGGCGTACTGGCCATCGTGGGCCTCTCCTTCGACGGCGCCGGGCAGCTGCGCACCCTGCAACGTTCCGACAAACTGGCCGCCGAGGCGGCCCGGGCCGGTGGGCAGGCCATCGACCGGGCCACCGCGATCGAGGGCGGGCCGACGCGGCTCAACCGGCCGCAGGCCCGCGTCGCGGTCGCCAACTACCTGGCCGCCGCCGGCACCACCGGCCACACCGTGAGCTTCCCGGAAGTCGCCGGGGAGACCCTCGTCCGGGTTCGCGTCACGATCACCTACCGCCGTTCGATGCTCGGGCTGTTCGGCTTCGCCCGCACGGTCAGGGTCACCGGCGAGGCGACCGCGCGAGCCATCACCCGCGAGCCATCACCGCAGGAACCGTAGGAAGGAAGGCAGCCATGCCCGCATCGGGTGGGTCCGTCGTACGGCGGACCGGACGGATCCTCACCGGCTTTGGCGCGCTGATCGTGCTCTGTACGCTGCTGGCCGGCGCGCCGGTCGCGCTGCTCGCCTTCGCGGGCAACCCTCTGCCCGACCACCTGCCGAGCCTCGCCGAGGTGGGCACCGCGCTGACCAGCAGGGATGACGGCCAGCTCTTTCTGCGGGCGTTGGCGCTGGCCGGCTGGTTCGGCTGGGCCACGTTCGCATTCTCGGTCCTCGTCGAGCTGGTTGCACAAAGCGTGCGTCGGCCGGCGCCGAAGCTGCCCGGGATGAGCCGGCAGCAGAAGGCCGCCGCCGCCCTGGTCGGCTCGGTGGCGCTGATCCTCGCGGCCAGCCCGGCCGCCGCCAGCGCCGCCGCCGTCTACGCCGGCACGCCGTACGCCCACCCGGACTCGCCGGCCGTCGCCACCCTGGCCGGTCCGGCGTCGGCGTCGGCGTCGGCCGCGAGTGACGAGGCGTCTCCGGTGTACCGCGTGGCCCGGGGCGACTACCTCGGCGAGGTGGCCGAGCGTTACCTGGACGAGTTCGCCGACTACCGACGGCTGGCCGAGCTGAACCGGCTCGACGACCCGGACCGGATCCGTCCCGGCCAGTTGCTCCGATTGCCCGCCGAGGCCACCGACCAGGGTGCCCGCTCGCACGCCACCGGCCGGCTGGTCGCCCGGCCAGCGCCCAAGCCGCCAGCGCCCCGCCCGGCACCCGAGCGGGCCGCACCGGAGCGGGTGGCACCCACACCGCCCGGTGGTACGGAGTCCGCCGGTCAGCCTCCCGCGATGACCGTCGGCGCCGCCCGGCCCGGCGCTACCGACCCGGTCAACCGGCCGCTGGCGGTCTCCGCTGTGCTGGCCGTGGCGAGCATCGTCGGCGCCCAGATCGGCGCGGTGCTCGGGCTGCGCCGCCGTCCGGCCACCGCCGGTGCGGCCCCTCGGCTGGCCGCATCCACCCGCACGCCCCGGGGCGCCGCGGGCCGGAGCATCGGCAGCACAGCTGGGACCACGACCCGGGCCGCCCGCATCACCGCCGGACCGAGCGGCGGAATGGCACCGACCGGCGCGCCCGGGCGGGCCGGCGACGAGGGTTGGGGCGGCTACGACGAACACGGTGGCCTGCTGGCCGGCGGGCCCGGCCTGGACTCCGTTCCGGACGGACCGCAGGTTGGTCGGCACCGGCGCGGCTGACCGGCGCCCGCCCGTCCCGGTCGGTCCCCACCATGGTCGCCGCCGTGTGGCGGTCAAGCGACGGACTCCCGACGTCCGCCAGGTTGGTGGTCACGCCGGGCTGGCGGCACGTTGGGTCCCGAGAGCGTTATGCCTCACAGGTATAAATATGACTCTGAGGTATATCCGCTGAAAGCAACACCGTCCCCGCAGCGCGGACACAGGGCCAGGCGGCGCAGGGTGAGCAGCGATCGGCAACCCGGCAGCCTGGCCCGAGCGCCGGGCACCAGGCCCCGGGCGGATACCCGTTCGCCGGATGTCAGGGCAGGCGGGTCTGCAGCACGCCGTTCTCGATCCGGGTGGGCAGGATCTGCTGGTCGTTGCCGGACGGCCCCTGCACGACCTCGCCGCCGTTCAGCCGGAAGGCGCTGCCGTGCCACGGGCACACCACGCAGGCGTGGCCGCCGATCTCCTCCACCTCACCCTCGCCGAGCGGCCCGCTCTGGTGCGGGCAGCGTTCCAGCATCACGGTGACATCGTCACCGTGCCGGTAGAGGATCACCGAGACGTCGTCCACCTCGCGGGTGACCAGTGTGCGTTGCGGCAGCGCGGCCATGTCGACCAGCGAGTGCCAGCCGTCGCTAATCAGGTGCATCTCGGAGATGCTCTGGTTGACCTGCGCACCCTGCTTGTACGCCAGGTGACCGCCGATGTACGCACCGAGGCTCACGGCGGAGAGCCCGAGAAAGCCGAGGGTACGGCCGACGCCGTGCCGCCCGGACATCCGTGCGGCGAGCGAACCGGCGTAGAGCGTCACTCCCACGGTGTTCGCGACGGCGTGCACCAGGCCGACCCGGCGCTGGTCCCGGGAGAGTGCCGCCCAGTCGTTCAGCCCGGCGACCGCCGCCGGCAGCGCGCTGACGGTGCCCAGACCGACCAGCACGGTGGCGGGACGGCGCTGCCCGGGCATCAGGTCCAGCACCGCGGCGCTGATCCAGGCGCCCACCGGCACCTGCACCATCGCCGGATGCAGCGGATGCCCCAGCGTCACTCCGTGCAGCAGGTCCCGCAGCCGCCGCGGACGCAGCGTGCCGAGGACCGCCCGCTGGAGCCGGTCACCCACCCGGTCCAGCCTTGAATCCTGCTCAACTCTCGTCAATAGCGCTCGCACCCGTACCGACTTCCCGGCGAACGCGGTCGCAAACCGGTCGGCGGTGACAGACCTGCGGCGCGGCGGGCATGCTGGGCCGATGGGTGTACGGGTGGAACGCGCCGGGCCGGTGACGACAGTGGTGCTGGACCGACCGGCAGCCCGGAACGCCGTCGACGGGCCGACCGCGCGAGCCCTGGCCGACGCCTTTCGAGCCTTCGACGCCGACCCCGGCGCGGCGGTGGCCGTGCTCTGGGGTGCCGGCGGCACGTTCTGCGCCGGCGCCGACCTCAAGGCGATCGGCACGCCGAGCGGCAACCGGGTCGAGCCGGAGGGGGAAGGCCCGATGGGCCCGACCCGGATGGCGCTGAGCAAGCCGGTGATCGCGGCGATCTCCGGGTACGCGGTGGCGGGCGGCCTGGAGTTGGCGCTCTGGTGCGACCTGCGGGTCGCCGAGTCCGACGCGACGCTCGGCGTGTTCTGCCGCCGCTGGGGAGTGCCACTGATCGATGGCGGCACGGTCCGACTGCCCCGGCTGATCGGTGAGAGTCGTGCGATGGATCTGATCCTCACCGGCCGACCGGTGCCGGCCGATGAGGCGTACGCGATGGGGTTGGTCAATCGGCTTGTGGCGCCCGGCCAGGCGCGGGCCGCGGCCGAGGAGCTGGCGGCGGGGATCGCCCGGCACCCGCAGACCTGCCTGCGCAACGACCGGGCGGCGGTGCTGGCCGGAGCGGGCCAGCCCGAGTCGGAGGCGATGGCGACCGAGCTGGCGTACGGGATGGTCTCGCTGGCCACCGACGCGGAGGCCGGCGCAGCCCGGTTCGCCGCTGGTGCGGGCCGGCACGGCACGATGCCGCCGGGAGGGGGGAACCTCCCGGCGGCATCCGGTGCGGGCTAGATCAGTTGCGGTTGATGGTGAAGGTCGACGTGGTGTTGCGGATGTCCTGGTAGTTGTTGGTCAGCCGCAGGTTGTTGAAGGTGACCGAGCCGACCGCCGGGCCCTGACCGGGTTCCGGCATCTCGTTGGCCCAGATCGCGTAACCGGACTTCGCGTCGAACGCGTCACCGCTCTTACGGACGCCGCTGATCGAGACGTTGGTGAAGACCGTGTCGGTGATCGGGTTCTCCGGCTGCGGTCCGTTGTACTTGGTCTGGAACATGATCCCGGTGTACGTCGGGTCGACGATGTCCACGTCGGACACCCGGATGCCGCGGAACTCCTTCGAGGCGGAGAAGACCCAGATCGCGGGGAATGTCTGCGCTCCCCAGAAATGCCCACCCGCCCGGATCAGCGAGATGTTCTGGAACTGGGTCGGTGGGCTGGCGCCGAACCCGATGAACGGGTAGCCGAAGTCCAGTGAGCTGATGGTGAGCCCCGAGTACGTCAACATGTCCGCGATGTACAGGTTGCGGAAGATGTTGTTGTAGCCGCCGTAGACCGCCAGCCCGGCCGCCCGCCAGGTCAGCGTGGCCGAGAGGTTCTCGAACACGTTGCCATTGTTGGAGGTCGACGCACCCTGGTCGGTGGCCGAGAAGAGGGCGAACGCGTCATCGCCGTTGGACCTCCCCTCGGTGTTGGTGATCAGGTTGTTGGTGCTGCCGTTGGTCAGGTTCACACCGTCGGCGAAGGTGTTCCGGAAGCGGCTGTTGCGGATGGTCAACCCGCTGACGCTCACTCCCCAGTACGCGCAGACGGTGTGCTCGACCCAGACGCTGTCCAGGGTCATGTTGTCGACGTCCTTCAACTCGCCCCAGACCTTGCCCGGTCCGTCCTGCCGGACGGTGTAGTTGCCGAAGAAGGCGATGTGCGAGAAGGACGACCCGCTGGCGGAGGACTCCACCCGGAAGCCCGCATCGGTGTTCGACTGGCTCGTCGGCGTCTGGAAGCGGGTGTACCACATGCCCGCGCCGACCACCGAGATCGGCTTGCCGTACACCTGAAGCTTCTGCGCGGTCTCGTACGTGCCGGCCGGCAGGTAGACGCCGATCAGGTTGCCAGTGGTGTCCATCCGAACCGCGTCCAGCGCGTTCTGCACGTCCTGGTGGCTGAAACCGGTCGGCACCCGGTACCGCGCCGGGTCCGGGTTGGCGCGCGGCGCGACCAGCTCCAGGTTGACGAAGTCGATCGCGTACGTGGTGGTGTTGGCCGGGTCCTTCTGCAGACGGATCCTGCTGCCGGCCGGGATGGTCGAGTTCAACATCACGTTCGCCTCGTCGTACAGGTGCCGGGGCGGGCCGGCGCTCGGCGAGTCACTCGGGCTGGCCTCCGCGCCGTACAGCCAGATGTGCTTGGAGGTCAGGTTGATCGGCTTGTGCAGGGTGCCGTTGACGTAGATGTTCAGCGTCGAGTCGATGCCCCCGCCGCCCGGCGAGTCGGGGATGGAGAAGCGGGTGACCAGCGTGTTGGTCGCCGCCCGGGTGGTCCACTCGACGTACGAGCCGGTGCTGTTCAGGGTCACCGCACGACGTCCGGACGCCTCACCGCCGAGATTGCCGATGTCCCGGTTCGGCCCGACCTGCCCGGCGCCACCGCCGGTCGTGCCGTCCTCGGCCTCGTACATGTCGTAGCCGAGGTTGGCGCCGCGCCCCACGAAGAGCGGGCGGTCACTGGTGTTGTTGGTCTGCTTGACCGGCAGCTCGTTGCCGTCGGCGGCGAGCACCACCCGGACGGTGTACTTGCCGTTCGCGGCGGTCCAGGTGCCGAGACTGATCGGGCCGACCGTCGCCCCGGCGTTGATCACACCGGAGTACGAGCCGGTCAGGGTACGGACCACGGCGCCGGACTCGTTGAGCACGGTCAGGGTGACGCCGTGCGCGCCGGACGCGGACGCCTGGTTACCGGCGTTGCGGATCGAGACGGAGAAGTTCACCGTGCTGCCGGGGGGCGGGTTGCCCGGTGACCAGTCGACGGCCGAGGCGACCAGGTCGGAGCTGGCGACCGCGCTGACCACCAGCGGGCTGGGGTTGGTGTAGCTGTTGTTGGTGTCGTCCTGCTCGACGACGGTGTTCGACTCGTCGACCTTCGCGCTGAGCGGGTAGCTACCCGAGTCACGCGTGCCGATGGCGGCGCTGACCGTGGTCGAGGCGCCGGCGGACAGGCCGCCGACCGACGCGGTGCCGACCCGGGTGGCGCCCAGGTAGAAGTTGACGTTGGTGGCGCCGGAGGCCGCCGAGCCCGCGTTGCGCACGGTGGCCGAGAGCGTGATGGAGCTCGTCTCGACCGGCGCGGACGGGGTGAACGACATGCCGGTCACGGTCAGGTCCGGGTTCGGTGCCGGGGTGCCGATGACCTGGAACTCGGCCACCTGTCCGGCCGGGGCGCCGGTGTTCGAGGCGATCGAGAGCCGTACGTCGGCCGCCGCACCGGAGACCGGGATGGTCACCGTGTTGCCGCTGGCCGGGTTGAAGCTGTAGTTCGCCGCGCCGACCAGGGTGGTGAAGGTCGACGAGCCCTGGTCGCGGCCGAGCACGGTGATGTTCTGGGTACGCGCCCCCCAGGCCGCGTCCGGGTTCAGCTTCAGCACGATCTGGCTGAGGCTGGCGTTCGCGCCGAGCTGCACGGTCAGCGTGCTCGGGTTGCCGTTGCCCTCCCAGTAGGTGGCCACGTTGTTGTCGTTGGCGTTGGTGGCCACGAACGTGTGCACGTACCCGGAGGCGGTGATCGGCTTACCGACCGCCAGGTTGGTGCCGACCGGCGGGTTGCCGGTGCCGGTCCGGGTCACGGTGTTGCTGTTCGCCGACTGGTTGCCGGCCGCGTCCTTGGCCCGCACGTAGTAGGAGACCGTGGCGCTGTCCGGCTGGCTGTCGGTGTACGTCAGGGTCGAGGCGTTGACGCTGCCGCGCAGTCCGCCGTTGGCGTAGACGTCGTAGCCGGTCACCCCGACGTTGTCCGTGGACGCGGACCAGGTGAGCCGGATCTGCCCGCTCGAGGGCTGGGTGTACGAAAGGTTGCCGGGGACGCTGGGGGCCTGCGTGTCGGGGCTGCCGACGGCGCCGTAGACCTCGACCTCGGAGAACTGGGCGGCCGGCCAGCCGGTGTTGCCGGTGACCTGCACCCGCACGTAGCGGGTGCTGGCGGCGGTGAAGCTGACGGTCGCGGTGTTGCCGGTGGCCGGGTTGAACGTGTAGCCGGCCGACGCCTTCAGGGTGGAGAACGACGAGCCGTTGGTGGAGCCGAGCACCGACAGTGTCTGGGTGCGGGTCTGCCAGGCCGACGCGGGCGGCAGTTTGAGCACGACCCGGTCCACGCTGACCGTGGCGCCGAGGTCAGCCTGAATCCACTGCGGGAACGCGTTGTTGGCGCTCTCCCAGTAGGTGTCCGCGTTGCCGTCGTTGGCGTTGCCCGCCACGTAGTTCTGGTTGTGGGTGCTGGCGGTCATGGTGGCGGAGAGTCCGGCGAGCATGGCCACGCGCGCGGCGGCCGCGGACGGGTCGGCCACCGGTGCCGCGCTGGCCGTGGGGGTGACGACCGGGGCGGTGACGAGGAGCGTCCCGGCGAGTACGCCGGCGAGCAGCCGCCGGTGGCCGGTGCGGGTGGTTCGGGGGACGGAACTGGGCGCGCCGGTTGGCGGCGTGCCTCGTCTGGTGCCGTTACTGGACATGGGGTCGCTACACCTCTTTCGGGGGTGGGTGGGGTGTGGTGCCCGGAGCCGGTGCCCCCGCCCCGGCTGGGCGGGGCCGCCGACCTAGCTGGAGTGGACCTCGAACTCGCTGAGCTGACCGGCCGGCCAGCCGCTGTTGCCGGTGACGGTCAGCCGCAGGTACCGCTGGCTGGTCGGCGCGAACGTCACGGTGACCGTGTTGCCGCTGGCCGGGTTGAAGGTGTAGCCGGCGGACGCCTTCAGGGTGGTGAACGACGAGCCGTTGGCGGAGTTGAGCACCGACAGCGTCTGGGTGCGGGTCTGCCAGGCCGATGACGGCGGCAGCTTCAGCACGACCCGGGACACCGACCGGGCGGTTCCCAGGTCCACGGTCACCGACTGTGGGAACGCGTTGTTGGCGCTCTCCCAGTAGGTGCTCGGGTTGCCATCCACCACGTTCAGCGCGGCGTACACGTCGACGTGGCTGGTCTCGGTGACCGGCCGCCCGGCCGCCAGGTTGCCGGTGGGTGGCGGCGTGGTCGGGGGCGGAGTCGTCGGGGGCGGCGTCGTGGGCGGCGGCGTGGTGGGCGTGCCGCCGTACACCTCGACCTCGGAGAGCTGTGCGGCTGGCCAGCCCGTGTTGCCGGTGATGCTCACCCGGATGTAGCGGCGATCACCGGCGGGCAGGCCGATCGACACGCTGTTGCCCGTGCCGGGGTCGAAGACCCGGCCGGCGGAGGCGGCCAACGTGGCGTACGACGACCCGTCGGTGGAGCCGAGCACCGACAGGGTCTGGGTACGGCGCTCCCAGCCGGCGGGCAGCTTGAGCACCACCCGGTCGACCGACCGTGCCGAGCCCAGGTCGACGGTCACGGTCTGTGGGAAGGCGTTGTTGGCGCTCTCCCAGTAGGTGGCCGCGTTGCCGTCCACCGCGTTGCCCGCGGTGTAGCTCTGGTTGGTGCTGGTGGCGGTCGCCGGCCGGTTCAGCGCCAGGTTCCCCCCGGTGGGCGGTGGGGTGGTGGGTGGCGGAGTGGTGGGTGGCGGGGTGGTCGGCGGGGTGCTGGGTCCACCGCCCCACTGCGGGTCGGGCCACGGGCCGCAGTACGGGGTCGGGGTGTACCAGCCGGAGTTGCCGGCGCCCTGGGTGATCTGGAAGCCGCCGCCCACGCAGTTGTGGATCGGGTTGCTCTGCGCGATGTTGGTGGCCCGCACGTTGGTGAACGACACCTGGCTGGGCGCCTGCACCTGGAGGGCGTACGTGCCGGCGCCGTCGATCCGTACGTTGTTGAGGTTGATGCCATTGGTCTGGCCCTCGATCCAGTGCAGCGCCGCGTACGAGCTGTCCAGGATGTCGGTGTCGGTGATGTTGATGGTGGGCTGCTGGAACGCCTCGTTGAGCGCGGAGAACCAGACCGCCCCGACGCCGAAGTTCCAGTTGTAGTCCGAGTTGCCGTTGCGGATCAACGTGTTCCGGGCGATCGTCCAGGTGCCCTGGACTCCGGTGGCGCCCTGCACGCCGGGGTAGCGGTTGGCGACGTGGATGCCGCCACCGTTGGTCAGCGAGTCGGCCGTCACGTTGTCGGTGATCTTGATGTCCCGACCGCCGTAGCTGACCAGGTGGTTCGCCAGCAGGGTCACGCCGATGGTGTTGTGCGTGAAGGAGTTGTTGACGTTCGGCACGCTCTGCGCCCACATCGCGAGCGCGTCGTCGCCGGTGTTGCGGACGAAGGTGTTGGTCACCGTCGAGTTGGTCACGCCGGTGTGGAAGTTCACCCCGTCGGCGGTCTGGTCCAGGATCCGGCTGTTACGGATGGTGAAGTTGTCCATCGGGCCGTCCATCCAGGCCCCGACCTTGGTGTTCTCCAGCCAGAGGTTGTCCACCACCGAGTTGGTCATCGCCCCGCCCAGCGCGTTGACCTGGTCGTCGTCCACCCGTTCCCGGATGTCGCCGATGATGGCGAAGTCCCGCAGCGTCACGTTGCGACTCGGCCCGCCGGCCTCGTGCGGGCGGACCGCGCCGGTGTACCCACCGCCGGGGACGTACTTGCCGTAGATGCCGGCGGCCCGCTTGCGGTCGGTGGGGTGCCGGCCACCGAGCACCGAATACCACGGGCCGGCGCCGCGCAGGGTCACCCCGTCGACCACCACGTGGTCCCAGAGGGTGAAGGTGCCGGTCGGGATCCAGACCGCCCGGCCCTGGGCCTTCCCGGCGTCGACCGCCGCCTGGAACTTCGCGGTCGAGTCGGTCGCGCCGCTCGGGTCGGCGCCGAAGTCGGTGACCACGTCGAGCACACCGGTGGGCTTGTCGAGGGGCCCGCCGACCAGCTCGAAGTCGGCCAGGTCGATGGTGAAGCTGGGCGACTGGGCGGTCGAGGAGACCTGCAACCGGATCTTGGCGCCGGCCGGGTAGGTGCTGCCGAACATCGCCCGGGTCTCGTCGTAGAAGTGGTGCGGGTTGGTGTCGCCCGGGTTGTTGTTGAACGGGTAGCCGCCGTAGTACCAGCCGTACTTCGAGGTCACCGGAACCGACTTCAGCAGGTTCCCGTTGGCCCGCAGGTCGATGGCGGCGTCCCGGCCGGTGCCGGCCGGGCTGTCCGGCAGGCTGTGCCGGAAGGTGACCGCGTTGGCGGGGGCGGTGAGGGTGAACTCGACGTACTCGCCGACGGAGTCGAGGGTGACCGCCTCCCGGCCGGACGCCTCGGACGGCAGCGTGCCGTAGCGCCGGTCCGGGCCGATCTTCGTGCCGGTGTGGGCGGCCTTCTCGGCCTCGTGCTCGACGAACGGGACGGTGGCGCCCCGGCCGGGGATGTCGAAGGGGGACAGCCCGGCTGCCGAGGCCGGGGTCGCGGTGCCGGTGATCGCGAGGGCGGTCACCGATGTCGCGGCGAGCAGGGTGGCGACGATGGCGGCCAACGCTACCCGGGTCGGGTGTCGGAAATGGTGCGGGGTGCCGGTGGTGTGGTTGGCCATGAGCTGCGCTCTCCCTTTCGTCAGGCAGGCCAGATCCCCCCGTGTCCGTGCGGCGTGGCGTCCCCCGTTCCTCCTTCCTCCTCGTCGTCCGGCGCGGGGCCGGGATGGTGGTGTGGTGCCGGCGGCCGGGACGGGCCGCCGGCACCACGGCGATCAGGTCAGGCCAGGCCCGTCCGCCGCCCGCGGCTCGTCCGCAGGTTGGGCGGTACGCAGCCAGACGGCGGTGTCCGACGGCACCAGACCCTCGTCGAGCGGCCCGCTGGCCAGCAGCAGGTCCCCGTCGCCGGGCAGCGGCACCGGGGCGTCGGTGAGGTTGACCAGGCAGCGGAAGCCACCGCCACGGCTGAAGGCGAGCACGCCGTCCGGTGCGGGCAGCCAGCTCATCTCGCCGTCGCCGAGCGCCGGGTCGGCCCGCCGGATCTGGATCGCCGCCCGGTACAGCTCCAGCATCGAGGCGGCGTCGCCGGTCTGCGCCCGGGCCGTCCGGTCCTTCCAGTCGGCCGGCTGGGGCAGCCATGGCGTTGCGGCGCCGTCGGGGCTGAACTCGAACGGGGGCTCGTCACCGGCCCACGGCAGCGGCACGCGGCAGCCGTCCCGACCGGGGTCGACCCGGCCGGAGCGTTCCCACATCGGGTCCTGGCGCAGCGCGTACGGGATGTCCTCGACCTCCCAGAGCCCCAGCTCCTCACCCTGGTAGACGTAGGCGGCGCCGGGCAGCGACAGCGACAGCAGCGCGGCGGCCCTAGCGCGGCGGGTGCCCAACTCCAGGTCGGTGGGGGTCCCCTCGCGCTTGGCGGCGAAGCTGAACGTGGTGTCCGCCCGGCCGTAGCGGGTCACGTGCCGGGTGACGTCGTGGTTGGAGAGCACCCAGGTGGCCGGCGCGTTGACCGGCGCGTGCGCGCTCAGCGTCCCGTCGATGCTCTCGCGTAGGGCCGAGGCGTCCCAGGCGCAGCCGAGGAAGTCGAAGTTGAACGCGGCGTGCAGCTCGTCCGGGCGCAGGTAGTTGGCGAACCGCTGCCGATCCGGCAACCACACCTCACCGATCAGGGCCCGCTCGCCGGGGTACTCGTCGGCGACGCGCCGCCAGCCCCGGTAGATGTCGTGCACCCCGTCAAGGTCGTGGAACGGGTGCGGCAGGTCCGGGTGGACCTCGGGCAGCGTCCCGTCCTTGACCAGCAGCCCGGCCGAGTCGATCCGGATGCCGTCCACCCCCCGGTCGAACCAGAACCGCAGGATGTCCTCGAATTCGGCGCGCACCCTGGGGTGGTCCCAGTTGAAGTCCGGCTGCTCGGGGGCGAACAGGTGCAGGTACCAGTCGCCGGGGCTGCCGTCCGGGTTGGTGGTCCGGGTCCAGGTCGGGCCGCCGAACTCACCGACCCAGTCGGTGGGCCGCTGGTCGCCGTTCGGGCCCCGGCCGGGACGGAACCAGAACAGGTCCCGCTCCGGCGCGTCGGGCCCGCCGACGAGCGCGGCCTGGAACCAGGGGTGCACGTCCGAGCAGTGGTTGGGTACCACGTCGACGATGGTCCGGATGCCCAGCGCGTGTGCCTCCGAGATCAGCGCCTCCGCCTCGGCGAGCGTGCCGAAGACCGGGTCGATGTCGCGGTAGTCGGACACGTCGTAGCCGGCGTCGGCCATCGGGGAGGGGTACCAGGGACTGAACCAGATCGCGTCGATGCCGAGCGCGGACAGATGATTCAGCCGGGACCGGATACCGGCGATGTCGCCGATGCCGTCGCCGTTGCCGTCGGCGAAGCTACGCGGATACACCTGGTAGATCACCGCTCCACGCCACCACGGACTGCTGTCTGCTGTGGACACGAGCACCTGCTTTCTGTTTCAGTACGTCGGCGGGTTCGCCGGACCTGAGAGTGTGTCGGGCGAACGGCTGTTGTTCGCCACGGGAGGTTGCGCTGGTCGCTATCCCTTGAGGCTGCCTGTGGTCAGACCGGACATGATGTTCCGCTGGAAGATCAGGAAGACGATGACGGTCGGGACCGCGGCGATGACCGACGCGGCGATGACCACGTTCATGGGCGTACCACCCGCGAAGGCGTAGATGCCGACGCTGACGGTCCGGGTCTCCGGCGACGGCATGACCAGCTTCGGCCACAGGAAGTCCTTCCAGACGGCCGTCACGGCGAAGATCGACACTACGCCGAGGATGGGACGGGACATCGGCAGGATGATCGACCACAGCGTGCGCAGCGGCGTCGCCCCGTCCACCAGGGCCGCCGCCATCAGCTCCTCGGGGATCGAGTCGAAGAACCGCTTCAGCAGGAAGATGTTGAACGCGTTCGCGACCAGGGGCAGCCAGATCGCGAACGGCGAGTCGAGCAGGTTGATGTGCAGGATCGGCAGGTCGATCACGGTCACGTACTGCGGGACGATGAGCACCATCGCCGGAATCATCAGCGTCGCCAGCATCAGCGCGAGGATCACGTTGCCGAACATCGGCCGAAGCTTGGACAGGGAGTACGCGGCGGCGGTGTCGAGGACGAGCTGGAACACCACCGCGCCGGCGGCGTAGTAGAACGTGTTGAACAGCAGCTTGGCGAGGTCCAGGTTGTTCCAGGCGTCGATGTAGTTCTGCGGCTGCGGGTCCTTCGGGAACAGCGACGGCGGCGTCTGGGCGATCTCCTGGCCGGACTTGAGCGCGCCGGTGACCATCCAGTAGAGCGGCCCGAGGAAGACCAGCGTGAAGCCCACGACGACGACGGTGAGCAGAGCCCAGTAGATGAACCTGCCGCGCCCACGGCGGAGCTGCGCGTGAGAGATGAGGGTCCGGGTGCCGGAGTCCTGTGCCATGTCTCGCCCGTCCTAGTCCTGTTTCGCGCTCAGCCGCAGGTAGGCGGCGGAGAAGCCGGCCAGCACCACGAGCATGAGCACGCCGAGCGCCGCGGCGCCGTTGAGGTCGTTCTGGAAGAAGCCGTGCTGGTAGATGAGGTACGCCACGGAGGTCGCGGAATCCTCCGCGCCCGCGCCGTTGGCGAGGATCAGTGGCTCGATGAAGAGCTGCATCGTGGCGACGATCTGGATCATCGCCAGGAGCGCGAGGATCAGCCGGGTCTGCGGGATCGTCACGTGGCGGATCCGCTTCCAGATCCCGGCGCCGTCGAGCTCGGCAGCCTCGTAGAGTTCGCCCGGGATGTTCTGCAGCGACGCCAGGTAGATCAGCACGGCGCCGCCCATGTTCATCCAGGTCGACGCGAGCACCATCGCCGGCATCGTCATGTCGGGGGACTGCATCCACTGCGACGTGGGCAGGTGCAGCGCCTTGAGGATCGCGTTGAAGAGACCCGCCTCGCTGGGGTCGTACGCGTAGAACTTGAAGAGGTACAGCGCCGAGGCTGGTGGCAGCATCACCGGCAGGTAGACCAGGATCCGCAGGTATCCCTTGGCGTGGCGGAACTCGTTGAGCAGGATCGCCACGAAGAACGGCACCGCGTACCCGAGGACGAGCGCGAGCACCGTGAAGTAGAGCGTGTTCTGCCAGGCGGGCCAGAAGCTGGGGTCGGCGATGATGCGGGAGTAGTTGTCCCAGCCCACCCAGGTGGTCTCGCCGCGCCGCGTGCGCTGGAAGCTCATCACGATGCCGCGGATCATCGGGTACCAGGAGAAGACGACGAAGCAGAGCACCGCCCCGATCAGGAACGCGTGACCGGTGAGGTTGTCCCGCACCTTGCGGCCGAGGCTCGTACGCTGCGGCCCCGTGTAGGGCGGCGTGGGACGTCCCGGCTTTCTGGTGGTACCCGGGACGGTGGTGATCGCCAAGGCAACTCCTGGGTGAGTCAGTGACCGGACGGTGTGGCGCGGATGGGGTGGGGGCCGGGTCGGCGTACCGGCCCCCACCTGACCGGATCAGCTCTCGGCAGCCAGGAGCTGGTTGACCTTTTCCTCGGCCGTCTTGAGCAGCGCGTCGATGTTCGAGTTCGGGTTCGTCAGCACCCCGGACATCGCGGCGTCGAGCACCGCGTAGACCGCCTGCGCGTTGCGCGGCTCACCCTTGATCGGCACCGGGGTCGCCTCGAAGATCGCGAAGTTCGCGGTGTCGACGTTCGCGTTGGCCTTGCGCAGTTCGAGTTCCTGCTTCTGCGCCTCGCTGCCGTTGGCGAAGAGCAGCGGCTGGGGCAGACCCACCGGGTAGTTCTGCGGCTTGGCCCGGACGTAGTCGAACTGGCCCTTGCCCGGCGTCAGCTTCTGGTACGCGATCCACTTCAGACCGGCCTTGACCTGCTCGGGGGTGAGGTCCTTCTTGAAGAAGTAGCCCTCGCCGCCACCGAGCGTGCCCTTCGCCGCGCCGTCCTGACCCGGCAGCGGGCTCATCGCCCAGTCCTGGAACTTGCCCTGGAACTGGCTGACGATCGCCTGGGTGGCGTCCGGCGCGCCGATGAACATGCCGACCTTGCCCGCACCGGCGTTGGTCAGCAGGTCGCCCCACTGCAGCAGCTGCCGGGCGCCCATGCTGTTGTCGCCGTACCGCATGTCCTTGATGTTCTGCAGGACCTGCTTGCCCATCGCGTTGTTGAAGTCGGCCTTCTTGCCGTCCGGCGTCAGCACCTGGCCGCCCTGCGAGTAGAGCAGGGACGTGAAGTGCCAGCCGCCGGTGTTGCCGGCGCTGTACTCCGAGTAGCCGGCGATGCCGTTGCCGAGCGCGGAGATCTTCTTGGCGGCGGCCCGGACCTCGCCCCAGGTCTTGGGCGGGCTGTTCACGTCGAGCCCCGCCTGCTGGAACAGGACCTTGTTGTAGACCAGGCCCATCGAGTAGTTCTTCACCGGGACGGCGTAGAGCTTGCCGCCGTCGGTGAAGACCTCCTTGAGCGCCGGGTCGACGCTGTCCCAGGTCGGGATGGCGTCCTTGTTGGCGTACTGGGAGATGTCCATCGCCTGGCCGGAGTCGAGCACCTGCTGGAGATCGGTCATGTACCCGTAGAACACGTCGGTCACGGTGCCGCCGGCGAGACGGGCGGTGAAGTCCGGCGGGTTGTTGCACTGCTCGCCGACGCTCACGCTCTTGATGACGATGTCCGGGTTCTGCCGCTGGAACTCGGCGACATCATCGTTCCAGTTCTTCAACAGCTCTTTCTGAGCGCCGACGGGTTGGCAGTCGACCGTGATGGTGACCTTGCCGCCTGCGTTCGTGTCCTTGTCGTCGCTCTTCGTGGAGCATGCCGTGAGGCTGAACCCCAGGCCGGCCACGAGCGCTAACGCCGCAGCCTTTCGGTATTGCGGTACGGACATCTGTCCATCCCTTCGGGAACGGGTGTCTCCATGACGTTCGATGAGCTGCGGTGATGCGACCTGACCGCCGGTAACTGCGCCGGAGCCACGTGTGAGTGGAGTCACTGTAACGAGGCCGACTCATTTCGGCAAGGTATCGATGCTGTAGTGAAAGGACACGACTTTCTAACGGCAAATGTCGACAGGACTTCGAAACGGGCCCGAGATGATGACCTTTGGTCCCTTATGGCCCGTCAGCAGACCAGGCCGTCGCTGCGGTATTCGAGCAGCAACGAGAACGGCCGCCGACCGCGAGAAGCGGTCGACGGCCGGGAGGTCGTCTCAGCGATCCGGGGGCGGGGCCGGGACGGTCAGTCGGCGGCCCGCCTGCCGATCAGCGGCCCGGGGCGGGGGCGGTGGAACCACGCACCACCAGCTCGGGCTCGAACAGCAACTCGTCCTGCAGCACGCCGACACCCTCGATCTGGGTGACCAGCAGGTCCACCGCGGCCTGCCCCATCGTCTCGATCGGCTGCCGCACGGTGGTCAACGGCGGGTCGGTGCAGGTCATGAAGGCCGAGTCGTCGAAGCCCACCACCGACACGTCGGTCGGCACCACACGACCCAGCCGGCGCGCGGCCCGGATGGTGCCCAGCGCCAGCACGTCGCTGGCGCAGATGATCCCGGTGACACCACGCTCGACCAGCTTCGTCGCGGCGACCCGCGCCCCCTCCATCGAGAAGCTGGAGCGCTCGACGCACTCCGTGTCGTCGGTCCAGCCCGCGGCGCGGATCATCGCGTCGAGCTTGCGCCGGGACGGCACGTGCCCCTCCGGGCCGAGCACCATCCCGATCCGGTCGTGCCCCAGCGAGCGCAGGTGCCCGTACGCCTGCTCCACCGCCACCGCGTCGTCCGTGGAGACCCGGGGGAAGCCCAGCTCGTCCACCCCCGCGTTCACCAGCACCACCGGCAGGCCCCGGTCGGTAAGCCGTCGGTAGTGGTCGTGCCGCGCGTCGGCCAACGCGTACGAGCCACCGGCGAAGATCACCCCGGAGACCTGGTGGTCGAGGAGCATCTCCACGTAGTCCATCTCGGAGACGCCACCGATGGTGCGGGCGCAGAGCGCCGGGGTGTAGCCACGCTGGGCGAGGGACCCGGTGACCACCTCGGCGAGCGCCGGAAAGATCGGGTTCTGCAACTCGGGCAACACCAGCCCGACCAGCCGGGCACGCTCGCCGCGCAACTTGGTCGGCCGCTCGTAGCCGAGCACGTCCAACGCGGTCAGCACGGCCGTCCGGGTCGCCTCGGAGACCCCGTCCCGGCCGTTGAGCACCCGGCTGACGGTGGCCTCGCTGACGCCCGCCTTCTTGGCAACTTCAGTCAACCGCTTGGTCACGGCCGCAATCGTACGTCACAGAAATGAAAGAAATGAACAGGGAACTGCCGGGCAGTTGCTTCTCCGCTGCGGCGGGTGGCCCTGCTCAGAGCCTTGGCCTTCAGTTGCCACTTGATGCTTCATCGGGGATGCCGGCGATCTGAGTGACGAGGAAGTCGAGCCGTCCCTCCTGGCCGTCCGGGGGATGCGGCCACTGTCCGACAGGACAGCCATGCCGTGCAACGCGCTCCAGGTGACTTGGCTGGAGCGACACCCCACCTGTTGGGTTGGTTCATGCTGGTCGCCACCGTCATACCCGTCGGCGACGCGCTGATCGTGCTGCGCAGCAACGGTCCCAAGGTTGCCGTCTACGGCATCCACGGGATCACGGCCGTGGTGATGCTGGCGATCAGCGTGCTCCTGCTCGTCGCGTAACCGGTTGTCACCTGGGCGACGTCGGGCACACGTCACCGCAGGTTGCGCAGGGCGTCCTCGATGGCCCGGTGGAAGGTCGGATAGGCGTAGATCATGTGCCGGAGCTGGCTCAGCGGCACGGCCGCGTGCACCGCCACCACCAGCGCGGAGAGCACCTCGCCGCCGGCCGGGCCGGCCGAGGTCGCGCCGATCAGCACGCCCCGGTCGGCGTCCGCGATCAGCTTGATGAACCCCTCGTCGCCGACCCGGTGGATCCAGCCCCGGGTCGAGCTGCCCAGCTTGGTGTACCCGATCTGCACGTTGATGCCGCGCTCCCGGGCCTGCTGCTCGGTCAGCCCGACCGCGCCGACCTCGGGGTCGGTGAAGGTCACCCGGGGCAGCGCGCGGTAGTCGGCGCGCGGCACACTGCCCGCGGATCCGCTCGACGCGCTGGAGCCCAGCGAGCTGGCCGCGCCCATCGCGCCGCCGACCACGCTGGCGGTGCCGCTGGCGTCCGGCCCCGCGTTCGCCTGCCGAGCCTGGGCCAGCACGTCGGCGATCACGATCGCCGCCTGGTACATGGCGATGTGGGTGAACGCCCCCTCGCCGGTCACGTCACCGACCGCCCAGATGCCATCGGTGACGCGCAGCCGATCGTCCACCGGCAGGTAGCGCTGGGCGGCGTCCACCCCGACCGTGTCCAGCCCCAACTCCTCCAGGTGTGCCCGGCGGCCGGTCACCACCAGCAGCCGGTCCGCGGTGAACTCCGCCCCGCCGGCGCCGTGCAGGGTGAACCGGCTCCCGTCGTGCTCGACCCGCTCGGCTCGTACCCCCGTGTGGATCTCCACGCCGTCGGCGCGCAGCGCCGCGGCGGCCACCTCGGACGCCTCCGGTTCCTCGACGGCCAGCACCCGGTCCAGCGCCTCCACCACCGTGACCCGCACCCCGAACCGTGCGAAGACCTGGGACAGCTCCAACCCGATGGCGCCACCGCCGAGCACCAGCAGTGACTCCGGCAGTTGCTCGACCTCGATCGCCTGACGGTTGATCCAGTACGGAGTGTCGGCCAGACCTGAAATCGGCGGCACCGACGCTCGGGTGCCGGTGCCCAGCACGATCCCGTGCCGGGCCTGGAACACCTGGTCGCCGACCCGGACCCGGCCCGGGCCGTCGAGTCGGCCGCTGCCCCGGACGAACCGGCCACCGCGGTCCGTGAACCGCCGCACCGCGACCGTGTCGTCCCAGGTGTCGGTGGCCTCCTCGCGGATCCGCTTCGCCACCGGCGCCCAGTCCGGCTGGACCTGCGCCGTCCCGGCCAGCCCGTCGACCCGACGCGCCTCGGCGAGCGCGTTGGCCGCTCTGATCATCATCTTGCTCGGGATGCAGCCCCAGTACGGGCACTCCCCGCCGACCAGGTCCCGTTCGACGCCGACGACGCTCAGGCCGGCCTCGGCGAGCCGCCCGGCCACCTCCTCGCCGCCGACCCCGAGCCCGACCACGACCACATCCACCAACTCCGGCTCCGCCACCCCGACAGCATCCCCCAGCGGCCCGGCCCCGACCACCGAGGCCGGGAAAAGCCGGCGCGCGCACCGGGCCGGAGCGCCTACGGTGGCCGGATGCACGCGCGCTTCGCCCCGGTCCGGGACTGCTTCCACGACCTGCTGGCCGCCGGTCGGGAGACCGGTGCCAGCCTGACCGTCTGGTACGACGGCCATCCGGTGATCGACCTGGTCGGCGGCTCCCGCACAACCTCCGGATCCAGCGATGGGGCCGACGGTCCGGCCGACGGCGACCCGTGGCGACCGGACACGCTGGTCAACGTCTACTCGGTCGGCAAGCCGGTGGCCGCGCTCTGCCTGTTGATGCTGGCCGACCGGGGTCGGGTCGATCTCGACGCGCCGGTCGCCCGGTACTGGCCGGAGTTTCGCACCCCGGCCACCGTGCGTCAGGTGTTGTCGCACACCGCCGGGCTGCCGGCCTTCCCGGTGCCCCGACCGGCCACCGCGATCGTCGACTGGGCGCTGCTCACCGGCGACCTCGCCGCCGCCGACCCCGAATGGGCGCCCGGCTCGGTGGCCGGGGAGCACGCCTGGACGTACGGGCACCTGGTGGGCGAACTGGTCCGCCGGGTGGACGGCCGTTCGGTGGGCCGGTTCCTGGCCGAGGAGATCGCCGGCCGGTGGCTGCTCGACCTCGGCTTCGGGCTGTCCGAGGCCGACCAGCGGCGCTGTGCGGACCTGCGCTACGGCGACCCGGAATGGCCGGTCCGGATGCTCGGCGAGCCCGGCTCTCTCCGTGCCCGCTCGATGGACAACCCGCCCGGCGGACGGGACCTGGCCATGCTCAACAGTCCGCTCTGGCGGGGCGCCGAGGTCCCCGCGGTCAACCTGCACGCCACCGCGTCCAGCCTGGCCCGGCTCTACGCCGGCCTGCTGGCGGGCGGTGTCCTGGACGGCGTCCGGCTGGTCAGCCCGGAGCTGGTGACCGAGGCGACCCGGGTCCAGTACGACGGGCCGGATCTGGTGCTGGACCGCCAGGTCCAGTGGACGCTGGGCATGCAGTGGGAGCCGGACGGCAGCTGGGGCATGGGCGGCATCGGCGGCAGCAGCGCGTGGGCCGACCCGGAGCGCGGATACACCTTCGCGTACGCCACCGCGCAGTTGGCCGAGCACGACCGGGTCGACGAACTCGTCGAGGCACTGCACTCGTGCCTGTGACCGGATGTTAGGAAGGGCCCCTTGTACAACACCAGGCGTTAATAAGGTGCCCTTCCTTTCGGGCCGGGGATGGTGACCGGGGTGCCGGCGGGGGTGAGCAGGGCGCGGGCGGCCACCGCCATCCGGCGCCGCTGCGGCACCAGGGCCCGCCGGGCGAAGACGTCGTATCCCTGCGCGGCCACTTCGTCCAGCATGCCGCCGTAGAGGGCGTACGCGGTGCGCATGCAGGCCTGCGAGGCCGGCGCGAGCATGGTGATGCCGGGCGCGGCGGCAGCGTAGTGCGCCTGGGCCCGGGTCACCTCGTACTCGATCAGCTCGCGGATCCGGGGCGTGCCGCGACCCCGGGCGCGGGCCTGGGCCAGCTCGTCGTTGGTGACGTCGAACTTCGCCAGGTCCTCGTCCGGCAGGTAGGTGCGGCCCCGGTCGAGGTCCTCGGCGACGTCCCGGATGAAGTTCGTGAGCTGGAAGGCGAAGCCGAGCTGCCGAGCCGGCTCCCGGGCCTCGGCCGGGTCGGAGCTGCCCAGGATAGGCAGCATCATGGTGCCGATGACCGCCGCCGAGCCTTCCATGTAGTCGAGCAGGTGGTCGTAGGTCGGGTACGCGGTGACCGTCAGGTCCATCGCCATGCTCTTCAGAAACGACGCGAAGTCGTCCCGGTCGAGGTTGAAGACGGCGATCGTGTGCAGCACGGCCGGCAGCAGCGGGTCGTCGACCGACGCGCCGTGCAGGCCCGCCACGAAGCGGCTGGCCCAGTCGTCCAGCCGGGCGGCCCGCTCGGCCGGCGGCAGGTCCTCGGTGCCGTCCACGATCTCGTCGGCGTAGCGGGTGAATCCGTAGAGGGCGTGCACGTGCCGCCGTTTCCAGGCGGGCAGCAGCCTGGTGGCGAGATAGTAGGTGCGACCGTGGCGTCTGTGCAGTTCACGGCACTGGTCATAGGCAGCGGTGAGATCGGCGTCCACCGGCCCTCCTCATTTATCGACGCACCAATCGACGCAACTCGTAACTCTAGGGTACGCTCGGCCGCATGGCCAACGACGCAGTTGCCGGTAGCGCGATCCGCGTGACGCCGGCACGGCCGGGCGATGGGGCCAATCCAGTCCGCGCCGTGCTGGCCGCGTACACCCAGGACCTGATCACGGCGGTGGACGACACCCTGACCACCTTCCTCAACGGCGAGGTCGACTCGCTCGCCGAGATCGACGCCGCGATGGGCGACTTCGCGGCCTCCGCGCGAGGGGCCGTGCTGGCCGGAGGCAAGCGGATCCGGCCCACCTTCGCCTACTGGGGCTGGCGCGGGGCGGTCGGCGGCAGCGAGCCACTCCCCCCGGTGCTACCCGCGTTGGCCGCCCTCGAGCTGCTGCACACCTTCGCGCTCGTGCACGACGACGTCATGGATTCCTCCGCCACCCGCCGAGGCCGGCCCACCACCCACGTCGCCCTCGCCGCGCAACATGTCGCCGCCGGCCGCCGGGGCGACCCCGGCCGGTTCGGCGAAGCGGTCGCGGTGCTCATCGGCGATCTCTGCGTGGTCTGGGCCGACCGGCTGCTGGCGCACGCCACCGTGGCGCCGGCCCGGCTGTTCGAGGTCCGCCGGTGCTACGACCAGATGCGGGTGGAGACCATCGCCGGGCAGTATCTGGACGTGCTCGGCGAGAACGACGTGGTCAACTGGTCGACCGACCGGGCGCTGCGGGTGGCCCGCTACAAGACGGCGAGCTACACCGTCCAGCGACCGCTGCTCTACGGCGCCTGCCTGGCCGGGGTGCCCGCCGATGACCCGCTGGCCACCGCGTACACCCGCTACGGCCTGGCCGTCGGCGAGGCGTTCCAGCTCCGCGACGATCTGCTCGGCGCCTACGGCGACCCGGCCGCCACCGGCAAGCCGGCCGGTGACGACCTGCGCACCGGCAAGCCGACCACGCTGCTCATGCTGGCCCGGCAGTTGGCCACCCCGACCCAGCTCAAGGAGCTGGACCGGGCCCGCGAGGGCCGGGTCGACCGGCTGGCCGAGCTGATCGCCGACACCGGGGCGGTGGCGCGGGTGGAGCGGATGATCGCCGAGCGGGTGGGTGACGCGCTGGCCGCGCTCGACGCCACACCCGTGGACCGGACGGCGCGAACCGCGCTGACCGGGCTGGCCACCGCCGCCACCAACCGGCGGGCCTGATGAACGACTTCTCCAAGGAGGTGGCCACGTGCGGACGGTGACAGGACGGACGGACCGGGTGGTGGTCGTCGGCGCCGGGTTGGGCGGGCTGGCCTGTGCGCTGCACCTGGCCGGCAGCGGCCGGCAGGTGACCGTGCTGGAACGTGAGCCGGTGCCGGGCGGGCGGGCCGGGCGGCTCGCCGCGGACGGCTACGAGTTCGACACCGGCCCGACCGTGCTCACCATGCCCGAGCTGATCGCCGAGGCGCTCGGGGCGGTCGGGGAGGAGCTGGGCGACTGGCTCGACCTGACCCCACTCGACCCGGCCTACCGGGCGTACTACCCGGACGGCTCGACCCTCGACGTGCTGACCGACACCACCCGGATGGCGGCCGAGATCTCCCGGGTCTGCGGCCCCCGCGAGGCCGACGGCTACCTGCGCTTCGTCGACTACGCGCGGGAGCTGTGGCGGCTGGAGCGGGCCGACTTCATCGAGCGCAACCTGGACGCGCCGACCGACCTGATCACCGGCAACCTGCTCAAGCTGCTCGCCGGCGGAGCCTTCCGCCGACTCCAGACGAAGATCAACCAGTTCTTCCGGGACCCGCGCACCCAGCGGATCTTCTCCTTCCAGGCGATGTACGCCGGGCTCGCCCCGCACGACGCGCTGGCCATCTACGCGGTCATCGCGTACCTCGACTCGGTGGCCGGGGTCTACTTCCCGCGCGGCGGCATCCACGCGGTGTCCAAGGCGATGGCCGGCGCGGCCGAGAAACACGGCGTGCAGATCCGGTACGACACCACGGTGACCCGGGTGGAGACCGCGAACGGCCGGGCCACCGGCGTACTCACCGCCGACGGCGAGCTGGTGCCGGCGGACGTGGTGGTGCTCAACCCCGATCTGCCGGTCGCCTACCGGGACCTGCTCCCCGCCGCCCGCCAGCGGCGGCTCACCTACTCGCCGTCCTGCGTCGTCCTGCACGTCGGGTCCCGGCAGGGATATGCGAAGATCGCCCACCACAACATCCACTTCGGGCGCGCGTGGAAGGGCACCTTCGATGAGGTCATCCGCCGGGGCGAGCTGATGACCGACCCGTCGCTGCTGGTCACCAACCCGAGCCGGACCGACCCGTCGGTGGCCCCGCCGGACCGGCACACCTACTACGTGCTCGCCCCGGTGCCCAACCTCGACCGGGCCCCGTTCGAGTGGCGCGGCGACCTGACCCGGCGCTACGGCGACCAGCTGGTCGGCACCCTGGAGGAGCGCGGCTACGTCGGCTTCGGCGCCGGGGTCGAGGTGCTGCGGGCGATCACGCCCGCCGAGTGGGCGGAGCAGGGCATGGCCGCCGGGACCCCGTTCGCCGCCGCGCACAGCCTCTTCCAGACCGGTCCGTTCCGCCCCTCGAACCTGCACCGCGACCTGTCGAACGTGGTCTTCGTCGGTTCCGGCACCCAGCCCGGGGTCGGCGTGCCGATGGTGCTGATCTCCGGCAAGCTGGCCGCCGGCCGGATCACCGGGGAGGGCCGGTGAGCAGCCGCGAGGAGCACCTCGTCGAGCTGGTCGACGACGCCGGCCGGGCTCGTGGTGAGACCACCGTCGCGGCCGCGCACCAACCGCCGGGGCATCTGCACCGGGCCTTCTCGGTGCTGCTGGTGGACCCGGACGGTCAGGTGCTGCTCCAGCGGCGGGCAGCGGTCAAGACCCGGTTCCCGCTGCGCTGGGCCAACTCCTGCTGTGGCCACCCCCAACCGGGCGAACCGCTCGCCGAGGCGGCCAACCGGCGGCTGCGCGAGGAACTGGGCACCGGCCCCGTCGAGTTGACCGAGGTGGGCGTCTACGTCTACTACGCCGAGGACCCGGCCACCGGGCGGGTCGAGTTCGAGTACGACCACGTCCTGCGCGGCGAGTTCCGCCCCGCCGCCCCGCTGCTACCCGACCCGGACGAGGTGGCCGAGCTGCGCTGGGCTGACCCCGCCGCCCTGGAGGCCGAGCTCGACCGTGATCCCCGCTCATACGCACCCTGGCTGGGCGGGGTGGTGAACCGGCTGCTGCGCCCCTCGGAGCCGACGTCCGGCGTACCCGGCCCGGCGGTGACCCCGTCCGGATCGTCGGCGGATGACGCGGCGGAGCGGTCAGGTGGTCGATGAGGCACTGAGCGCGGGCGCGGTCGCACGTCGGCTGGGGGTCGCGGTCACCACGCTGCGCACCTGGCACCAGCGCTACGGGCTCGGTCCCAGTGAACACATCCCGGGCCACCACCGCCGGTACACGCCGGCCGACCTGGCCCGTCTCGAAATCATGCGACGGCTCACCGCCGAGGGGGTGAGCCCCGCCGAGGCGGCTCGTTGGGCCCGCCAGGCGCCCGATCCCACGCCCGCCGACGCCGTCGCCCGGAGCCGAATCCGCCCCCCGGGTCGCGACGGCGGCGGAACCATCCCGGTAGGCCGCGCCGGCCCGGCCGCCAGAGGACTGGCCCGGGCCGCCATGCGGCTGGACGCGGCGGCGATCAGCGAGACCATCGCGCAGGCCCTGGCCGTCGGCGGAGTGGTCGCGACCTGGGATCACTTGCTGCGCCCGGTCCTCGTCGGCATCGGTGACCGGCACGCCGCCACCGGCGGCCTGATCGAGGTGGAACACCTCGTCTCCCGCTGCGTGTCGGAGGCGTTCGCGGCGAGCAGCCGGGCCGCCGCGGCCAGCGGACCGGCCCGGATCCTGCTCTCCTGCGCCGATGAGGAGCAGCACAGCCTGCCGCTGGAAGCACTGGGCGCCGCGCTCGGCGAGGCCGGGCTCACCTACCGGATGCTCGGCGCCCGGGTGCCGGTGGCCGCCCTCGTCGAGGCGGTGACCCGGACCGGGCCGGCCGCCGTGGTGCTCTGGTCGCACACCCGGGCCACCGCGGACCCGGCTCAGCTCAGCGCGCTGCTCGCCGCACCCCGCCGCCCGCTGCTGGTCCTCGCTGCCGGCCCCGGCTGGCGGGCCGAGACTCTGCCCTCCGGGGTGGTGCGGCCGGCCGACCTGACCGAGGCGGTCTCGCTCGCCGTCGCGGTCCGTGACTCGCTGGACCAGGCGAGAGGGGCCTGACCGGGGCTGTCGGCCCTCAGCGGCGTCCACTAGCGTCGGGGCGTCCGCCTACCCCGACCCCCCGGGAGCGAACAGATGCAAGCCCGCGCCCTCCTGGCGTCCGCCCTCACCGTGGTGCTGGCCCTGGCCGGCTGTGCCCAGCCGGACGGCACCCTCGCACCCGTCGGCGCGCCGCAGCCGGTCGAGTCGACCATGCCGCCCACCCCGAAACCCACTCCGTCGCCACACCCCACCCTCGCCAAGCCGCCGAAGCCCATCCTGCGGCCCCTGCCGGCCAAGCTCCCGGCCGGCCTGCGGCGCAGCACCGGCGTACGCCCGGTGGCCCTGACCTTCGACGACGGGCCCAGCCCGGCCTGGACGCCCAAGGTGCTCAACCAACTGCGGGCGGCCCGGGTGACCGCCACCTTCTGCCTGGTCGGCCGTGAGGTGCAGCGCCACCCGGAGCTGGTCCGGCGCATCGTCCGGGAGGGGCACCAGCTCTGCAACCACAGCTGGCGGCACGACCTTGAGCTGGCTCGCCGGCCGGTTGCCGAGATCCGGGCCGACCTGTCCCGGACCAACAAGGCCATCCAGGCGGCTGCCCCGGGCGCGAAGGTTCCCTTCTACCGTCAGCCGGGCGGCCGGTGGACGCCGGAGGTGCTGGAGGTGGCGAAGGATCTCGGCATGCGGCCGCTGCACTGGAACGTCGACCCGCAGGACTGGGACAAGCCGACCGCTGCCACGATCACCAAGCGGGTCCACTCCGCCGCCCGTCCCGGCGCCGTCGTGCTGCTGCACGACGGCGGCGGCAACCGGGCCGCGACGCTCGCCGCCTGCCCGCACGTGATCGCCGACCTGAAGCGACGCTTCGGCGTCACCCGATTGCGCTAGACCGGCCCTGACCTGCGGTTATGCGTCGAACTGAGGCTCCGGCCATACCGGTTTTGTCGACCGACCACGCATCACGTATGCTTTCTAAGCCTCCGGCGGGGCCGGATGGGAGCAAGTCCGCTTGAAGTTGCGAATGTGCAATGATGGCGGGGCCGCCCTCATCGTCTAGCGGCCCAGGACGCCGCCCTTTCAAGGCGGTAGCACGGGTTCGAATCCCGTTGGGGGCACGACCGGCGCAAGCCGGAGCAACACAAGCTAGGTCCTGTGGAGCAGTTGGAGTGCTCGCCGCCCTGTCAAGGCGGAGGTCGCGGGTTCAAGTCCCGTCAGGACCGCAGCGCCGACGCCGCGCCCAGCGCGGCGTTCTGCGTATCGGAGCGTGCAACCCTGCCAGCGGCCCACCCTGTTGGCGGGTAGCATGAGCCGAGCGATACGGCCAGGTAGCTCAGTTGGTACGAGCGTCCGACTGAAAATCGGAAGGTCGGCGGTTCGACCCCGCCCCTGGCCACATAGCCTTTCGCCGGGCTACAGAAGCGCCGATCAGCGGAGACGCCGGTCGGCGCTTTGCTTACCACCCCGCCAGCCCGTCTGTCCGGTCTGACCATCGTTGACCCCGGAATCCCGCTGGTGGCCGACTCCTGTCGCACGTGGATTGCACGGACGAGCCGGCGCGGCCCGGTTGCGGGCCGCCTTGATGATTTGACCTTCCACGACCTGCGGCACACCGGGCAGACCCTCGCCGCGCAGACCGGCGCGACACTGGCGGATCTGATGAGCGACTCGGGCACTCGTCCATGGCGGCGGCCCGGCGGTACCTACACGCCGTCGACGGCCGTGATCGTGAGAGCGCTAAAGCCCTGTCAGAACTCGCGGCGCACGGTGATGTCGCACCGCTGCCCCGGCACATTCACCATGCGCAGCTAGCGACGGAGCAGCGAAAACACTCCCGCCGCCGTCAGCACCAACAGCAGTGAACCCGCGAACAGGGCGCGTCCAAGCGGAAGGGGCATGGAGATGAAGAACGGTGCCTGCTGGACCAGAAAGCCCGCACCGATCATGGCCTGGGCCATGCCCACCCGCACGGGCTGGGACCGCTCTCCCGGCTTCAGGCGTGCGAGCCGAACCCAGGCTGCGGGAAACCGTCGTGACACGGCCACACGCACCCCGAGTACAACCGAGCCCAGGCTGAGGACCACGACCCCCACGCGCAAGGCGATCGTGCCCGGGTCCTCGTCATACAGGCTCATGCGCCCATCATCGGAGGGGCGTCAAGCGCGCAATTGCAGGACAGATCGCACGGCAGCCTCCGCCAACTTCCTGCCCTGGCATGGCCACCGTCGACGGCCCGATCGTGAGCCTCAGTTCGGAGCTGTAAACACTTAGCCCTTGCGCTAAGTGTCGGGCCGAGGCAATACTTAGCCACATGGCACAGTATGCGGCGGAGCTCGACGGCGTGTTCGTCGCGCTCGCCGATCCGACTCGGCGCGCTGTCGTCCGTCGCCTCGGTCGCGGGCCCACGAGCGTCGGCGATCTCGCGCGCGAGTTCCCGATGACCCTTCCCTCGTTCATGAAGCACGTGCGGACGCTCGAGTCGACCGGGCTGATCCGCACCGTGAAGTCGGGCCGGGTGCGCACCTGCGTGCTCAACCACGAGCGCCTCGTCCTTGTCGACGACTGGCTCGCGGAGCAGCGCCGGATCTGGGATGAACGCACCGACCGCCTGGAGCAGTTCGTCACCAATCTCAAGGAGAACCAGCAATGAACCCGGACCTCGACCTCAGCCTGGAGCGGGTCATCCGCGCCCCTCGGACAACCGTGTGGAGCGCGTGGACTGACGCGTTCCGCCTCGAACAGTGGTGGGTGCCCGCTCCGGCCGTGTGTCGTGTCGACCGCCTGGAGGTTCGGCCGGGCGGCGCGTTCGTGACGCGGCTGAGCGACGACGGAACCACGTTCGTTCCGCACGTCAACGCGTGCTTCCTCATCGTCGACGATCTCGAGCGCATCGTGTTCACGAACGCCATCGACAGCGAGTGGCGACCCACGAGCCCGGCGCCGGTGCTGATGACCGCCGAGATCACGCTGAACGATCATCCAGAGGGCACGCGATACCAGGTCGTCGTCCGCCACGGCGATCCCGCCGCTCGCGCTCGTCACGAGGAGGTCGGCTTCTCCGAAGGCTGGACGTCGGTCACGGAACAGCTCGCTGGGCTCGCCGAGAGCGCGGCCCTACGATGAAGATCGCCCTAACGGAGTTCATCACGCTCGATGGGGTCAGTCAGGGGCCAGGCTCGGCCACCGAGGACACGAGCGACGGCTTCGCGAGAGGCGGCTGGCTGGTCCCCTACATGGACCAACTGTTCATCCAGCGCGCCTCTGATTGGCTCGACCTCGCCGACGGCCTGCTGCTCGGGCGCCGGACGTACGAGGCGTTCGCGCGCGACTGGCCGCAGATCACCGCGCCGGACGATCCCTTCACCGGGCGGATGAATTCGCTGCCTAAGTACGTCGTGTCGAACACTCTCACCGCGGGGAGCTGGAACCCCACGACCGTGCTGCGGGGCGACCCGGTCCAGACGGTCAGGGCACTGAAGGCGCAGCCGGGGCGGGAACTCCAGATCCACGGGAGCGCACTTCTGGGCAACTCGCTGCTGTCGGCGGGCTTGGTCGACACACTGCGGCTCGTCGTCGCCCCTACGGTCATCGGGTCCGGGCGCCGACTGCTCGCCCACCCGAGCGAGTCTGTCGGCCTCCGGCTGCTGCATCAGGAGGTGACGGCGAAGGGTCTACTGCTCCTCGAATACGAGACCGTCGGCGACGCACCCAGCGGAGAATACGAGGGGGTCGCCGCCTTCGCGTAGACGCGCTTCCAAGTATCTGACCACGTCCTGCTGCACGCTGGCCGTACATCTGCCGTCCCCGGGAAGGACCGGGCCTCTGGAAGGCATGATCCTGACGCCGAGGGATCAGAGCGGCTGGACGATCTGGATCGGGTTGCCGTCAGGGTCGGCGGTCCATGCGATCAGCAGGCGACCGAGCCATTCGTGGGGGGACGCCAGCGCGGGAGCCCCGCTCTCGGTGACCTGGGCGTACGCGGCGGCCGTGTCATCGGTCCACAGGATCACGGCGGCCCGCTGCCCCTCGGGCACCGGGTCGAGGCCGTGGTCATCACGGGTGGAAGCGACCGACGCGATGCCGATCTTGTAGCCGTCGAGCACGAGATCGACGTGAATCGGCTCGCCCTCGGTCGGGACCCGGAACGTCTCGGTGAACCCGAGACGCGAGTAGAACCCGACGGCGCGCGGAACGTCCGCACTGAAGAGGATGATCTGCGGCGTACGGAACATCGACACGGCCGGACGTTATCAGCGCTCCCGCGTCACCGCAGTGGAGGCGAGTCGCCGGGCTGAGCGCCGTCAGCCGTCCCGGTGCCCTTGCTGACGGTGCTGCGCCATGCCGCCCTGGATCGCCTCCCACACGCTGCGCCCGGCCTGCCGCAGGGTCTCCCCCGCCTGCTCGGCGAGCTGCGCCGCACTCTGTGCGGCGGCCTGCGCCCCACCTGAGACGCCACCGGCACCGTCCTGACCGCCGCCGCCACCTCCCGACGGTCCGGGACCGGGGGCCGCCGATCCGCCGCTCTGGTCGCGGGCCTGCCGCTCAGGTCCCGCCCCCTCGGCACCCTGCCGCTGAGCCCCCTGCCCCTCGGGTCCCTGGCCGGCACGCCCCTGGCCGGCAGGCCCCGGGCCCTGCGGCCCCTGCCGCTCAGGTGGGCGGCCCTCCGGGCAGCGTCCGCCCGGACCGGCGGGCTCGGCGCGGCCCGGCTCGCCCAAGCCGGGACGGCTGGGGCCCGGTCGGGGCCGGTCGGCGGCCGCGCCGCCCTGCCGGCCCTGGTCGAGTACGTCGCCGGAGCGCTGCGCCGACCCGGTGACCTCGGCCGCCCCCGAGGCCAACTGCTGGGCGCTGCGGTTGACGTCGTCGATCGCCACGCCGGCCGTCCGGGAGATGGCGTCGATGATCTGCGGGTTGTTGTCGATCGTGTCCAGCGCCCGGCCGAGAATGGCCACCAGTTGCTCCAGCCGCACCCGCAGCTGCGCCTCGGCGTGCACCCCGTTGATGTCCAGCTCCACGCCCTGCAGGTGCACCCGTACGCCGGCGTCGAGCTGAAGCAGGTTGGCCAGCCGGGCCCGCAGGGACAGATCGGCGTCCAGCCCGTCCACGGCCAGCCGGATCGAGTCGACCGAGACCTTCGGAATGTCGAGCAGGACGTCCGGATCCCCACCGCCGTCGGCCCGGCCCGGCTCCCGCTGCTGCGCGCTCTCGCTCATGCTCTCCCGCTCCGCCGCACTCTCGCCCGGCTCGTCCGGGCCGTCCGGCGCGCTTACCCGCTTTCCCGCGGGGCATCCCGTCCGTGACGGACCGGCGACCGACTGTCCGGAACCGGGCACTTCGCGAAGCTGCACACCCGAGCATGAGCCGGTATGGTCCGGGCCTATGGGACAGGGGATGACTGATCCGGCCGACATCCGGCAGGACCTGGAACGGTTCTCCTTACGGTGCACCCTCCTCGTCCCGGGTCCCGCCGAGCACGCGTTCGCGGTTTTCACCGACGACCTGGCCGAGTGGTGGGTCACCGAATACACCTGGTCCGGCCCGGAGGCCCTGGCCGAGCTGGGCATGGAGCCGCGGGCCGGCGGCATGCTCTACGAGATCGGCCCGTACAACTTCCGCGCCGACTGGGGCCGGGTGCTCACCTGGGATCCCCCGCGACGGCTGGTCTTCGTCTGGCAGCTCGGCCCGGACCGGGTGCCGGTGCCGGACCCGGCCCGGGCGAGTGAGGTGGAGGTGCTGTTCCTCCCCGACGGCCCCGAGCGGACCCGGGTCGAGCTGGAGCACCGCCACTTCGACCGGCACGGCGAAGCGGCCGAGGGATACCGCAAGGCGCTCACCGCCGGCTGGCACGAGCTGCTCACCCGCTACCTCGCCACGGTGTCGCGCCGCGACCCCACCACCCCCGCCTGACCGACAGCCCTCACTCCGGCAGGTCAGCGCCCGAGTTGTCGTTCGGTGGCCGAGCCGCCGAGGTCCCGGCCGCCCAGGTCCGCGCGGCGTCCCGCCTCCGCCCCGGGCCCGAAGCCGGTGCCGGCCAGCCGGCGTGGCGGCGCGGTGCGCAGCCGGGGGTACTGCTCGGCGAGTCGTCGCTGCACCCGGTCGGAGCGGTCGGCCAGCACGAGCGCCACCGACGGTGTGCCCGAGCCACTGGCCGCCGCCGTCTCGGCCATCCAGAGCCGTCCCCCGATCACCTGCGCGAACCCGGCGAGCCAGGACCGGCGGAAGGCGGCCGGATGCTCGCCGGCCGGCACCGCCGTGCCGGCCAGGCCGTGCGCCGCCTGCACGAGCAGCGACGTGAAGAGCAGGTCGACCCGTTCCAGGTCGCTGGCGAAGCCGAACAGGTGCAGCGCGAACCCGTTGCCCTGCCGACGGCGTACGCAGCGGCAGCGCAACGGTTCGGCGACCGCGGCGAGCAGGCCGACCTTGTCCCGGGCGTACGGGGCGACGATGTCCACCACGCGGTCGCCGACCGGGTCGGTGGTCGGGTCCCGGGCGGCGAGCAGCGCCCGGTCCACGCCGTAGCGGGCGATCAACTCGGTCGCCTTGGCGGTGAACGCGGCGGACTCCGCGGGCGTGCAGGCCTGGTCCTCGGCCTGGGCCAGCAGCTTGCGCACCTTGCTGAGCATCGCCTCGGACATGCCCCCAGAGCTATCACATCCACCGTCCGGCACGGGGCCGCGCCGGCATCGATCGATACGTATCATCGTCACGATCAGCTCCACCATCCGATACGGATGGTCAGACCAACTGTTCCGGAGGCATGCATGTCATCCCCGAGCGCCCGACTGCTCGCCACCGCCACGGCCGCCGCGCTGTTCTCGATCGGCGCGCCCGCCGGGGCCGCGCAGGCCGCCCTCGCCCCCGCCCCCGCCCCCGAGGTGAACCTCTACGCCCCGCTCGCCACCTGTTACGGCGGGGCCGTCCGCTCCTACTTCCAGACCGGCGGCTACGGCGGTCAGGCCGGCACGTACCGCACCACGAGCCGCTGCGGCGACATCAACGTACGCAACGCCAGCGCGTACGGCACCGAGGCGTGCGTGATATTCGTCGACAAGACGGGTGCCTGCAACTACTGGACCTACCTGCCGGCCAACTCAGGCTGGACCGTGGTGGCGACCAACGTCCGCGACGGGGTCAACTTCCGGGTCCGCTTCGACAACCTGCGCTACGAGTACGAGCCGCTGGTCGCTTACCACGCGTTCTGAGCGACCCACCCGTCGCGACGTCCGGCCCCGGCGGGCGTCGCGACGGGGCGACACCGTCAGGCGGCCCTGCTGCGCAGGGTGGCGATCGTCGACCCGGCGAGGGTGAGCAGGCAGTCGGGGAGCAGCCCGTCGGCCTCCGCCGCGCCGAACAGCGCCTCCCCGGTCGGCACATCCCGGTTCGCGTACGCGCTGACGAAGCGTGCGACCCACCGGGTGTCGTAATCCGCCTGGTCGATCCCCGGGAAGTCCAGGGCGCAGCCGCTACCGGGCGGCGCGTCACCGAGCATCGTCGCGGCCAGGCACCAGGCGACCCCGTAGGCGCCGCTCAGGCCGGCGCGTTCGACGACCGCGTCGAATGTCCCCACCACCGCGTCGCCATCCCCTGCGAGCGCCGAGCGGAGCACGGCGGCCGCGTCATCGAACGTCTGCTGTGGTAGGTCCGTCACTCAGCGCACAGTAGGAGAGGCGGTCAAGGGCCCCGCCGACCGTCACTCTCCGTGTTCAAGGCGGGCGACCTGCGCATTACGCCACCTCCACAGTCCCGCCGCCGGCCCGGGCACGCTAATGTGCGCAGCGGACCTTCGCCGGAGGAAGGACGACCATGCTCGTATCACGCCGCTCGCGGGTGGCCTCACTGGCCGCCTGCGCGACGATCCTGCTTGCCACAAGCGCCTGTGGGAATGACAAGGCCGAGGAGAAAAGCGCCCAACAGGTGCGCCTCTATGGCACGGACGGCAACATGCTCAACTCCTACCCTGCGGAGTTGAAGGAACGTGCCAATCTCGTCGATGGGATGAAGGGAACGACGCCGCTCACCCCGCTACCGGAGGACTTCAAGAGCCGGCTACGGTCCGTCGATCCGGCGCTGACGGACTACCTCTACTCCGCCGAGACGTACGACGCGGTCGTGATCGGGGTGCTCGCCGCCCAACTGGCCGGGAGCACCGACCCGGCGGCCATCGCGAAGCAGATCGTCGGCGTGACCAACAACGGTCAACGCTGCGAGGACCCGGTGACCTGCCTGGCGCTGGCCCGCGCCGGGCGCGACATCGAGTACCGCAGCGTGTCGCTGACCCGGGCGGGCTTCACCGACAAGGGCGAGCCGGCCACCGCGAGCTACGCGACGCTGACCTTCGACGGGCAGCAGATCAACGACGGCAAGACCGAGTTCGTCGGGGCGGGCACCGAGTCGGCGGCGAGCACCAAGACGCCGCCGAAGCCGAAGAAGCAGCCCTCGGGAAAGAACCCCGACCAGGAGCCGCTGATTCTGGGCGGCCTGCTGCCGAAGACCGGTGACCTGGCGCTCTCCTACGCGCCGATGGCGGCCGGCGCGGCGCTGGCGATCAGAGAGGTCAACGCCGCTGGCGGCGCGCTGGGCAAGCCGGTGACCTGGGTGGACGGCGACGACGGCACCAACCCGGCGGTGGCCAAGGCGACCGTGGCCAAGCACGTGGCGGACGGCGTCAGCCTGATCATCGGCGCCGGCGCATCCGGTATCTCCCGGGCGGTGCTGCCGGACGTGGTGAAGGCCGGAATGATCCTCTTCTCGCCGTGCAACACCGACGCCGGCCTGACCGACGTGGAGGACAATGGCCTCTACTTCCGGACCGCCCCGCCGGACAGCCTCCAGGGCCGGGCGCTGGCCGACGTGATCCTCCGCGACGGGTCGCAGAAGATCGTCATCGTCGCCCGCAAGGACTCCTACGGCGAGGGCCTCCAGGCCACCGCCCGCGACGAGCTGCAGAAGGCCGGCATCGCCGAAGACCGCATCAAGCTGCTCACCTATGAGCCGCCGGCCGATGCCAAGGCTCCTCCGGTCGACTTCACCGGTGGTGCGAAGGAGATCAAGGACTTCGGCGCGGACGCCGTGCTGGTCATCGGCTTCGGCGAATCCGCCCAGGTGATCCGGGCGCTCGCCGACAGCGGAGTGCAGATCCGGCACTGAGCACCGACCGCGGACCTCGACGGCCGCACCGGCATCCCGCCGGTGCGGCCGTTTCCGTCCGGGGGGTCAACGGGGCCGGCGGCGCTCCAGAAACTCGGTCATCCGGCGGTGCTTCTCCTCGTCCTCGAAGAGCACCGCCTGGCTGACCAGGTCGAGCTGCGGGTGCGCGGCGGCCGGCGCGTCCACCGCCAGCTTGGTCAGCCGCAGCGCCAGCGACGAGCCCTGGGCCATCTCGTCCAGCAGCCCGTGCGCCACCGCCAGCAGGTCACCGGGCTCGTCCACCACCCGGTTCACCAGACCGATCCGCAGCGCCTCCGTGGCATCCACGCGCCGGCCGGTGAAGAGCAGCTCCTTGGCCCGGGCCTCGCCGATGAGCGCGGGCAGCCGGTGGGTCGCGCCGGCGCCGGCCAGGATTCCCAGCCGGACCTCCGGCTGGCCGAAGACGGCCCGCGCGGTGCACACCCGCAGATCGCAGGCGTACGCCAGTTCCGCGCCACCGCCCAGCGCCGGACCGTCCACGGCCGCCACGCTCGGCATCGGCAGCGCCCTGATCCGGGCGAAGGCGGCCGAGTTGATCGCGGCCAGGGCGTCCGTACGGCCCCGCTCGCGGAGCTGACCGATGTCGGCGCCACCGGCGAAGATGCCCGCCGCGCCCCCCGTGAGCAGCAGCAGCCGGGGGTGCGCCTCCAACTCGGCACAGACCTGGTGCAGCTCGGTGATCAGGTCGGCGTCGATGGCGTTGCGCTTCTCCGGCCGGTCCAGGGTGACCACCAGCCGGTCCGGCCGCTCCTCGATCCGCAGTCCCCCGCTCACTGCTTGGCACCGCCGTCCCACCGGTAGAAACCGTGCCCGGACTTCTTGCCCAGCCGTCCGGCGGCCACCATCTCGACCAGCAACGGCGGCGGCGCGAAGCGATCCCCGTACGCGGCCTGGAGGGTGCGGGCGATGTCCAGCCGCACATCCAGGCCGACGAGGTCGGTCAGCTCCAGCGGCCCGACCGGGTGCCGGTAGCCCAGCACCATCGCCTTGTCGATGTCGGCCGGGCTGGCCACCCCGTCGGCGACCATCCGGATCGCCTCCAGGCCGAGGGTGACCCCGAGCCGCGAGGTGGCGAAGCCCGGCAGGTCGCGTACCACGACGGGGTCCTTGCCCAGCCGGGCGGCGAGCGCGACGGCCGCGGCGGTGGTCTCCTCGGCGGTGGCCGGGCCGACCACGATCTCCAGCAGCGCCATCGCCCAGACCGGGTTGAAGAAGTGCAGACCGAGGAAACGCTCGGGCCGGTCCAGACCGGCGGCCAGGTCACCGATGGCGATGCTGGAGGTGTTGCTGGCCAGCAGCGCCGGGTGCAGCGCGGCGGCGTCACGCAGCACCGCCCGCTTCAGGTCGAGCCGCTCCGGCACCGCCTCCACGATCACCTCGGGCGCGGGGGCGACCTCGGCGAGAGTCGGACGCAGCGTCACCCGCTGACGGTTCGCCGCGGCTTGGTCGGCGTCCAGTTTCCCGCGCTGCACGGCCCGCTCCCACAGCTCGGCGAGCCGGTTCAGCGCGGTCGCGCCCCGGTCGGGGTCCACCTCGACCAGCTCGACGGCGTGCCCGGCGCCGGCCGCCACGTACGCGATGCCGAGCCCCATCGTGCCCGCACCGACGACCACGAAACGATCGCTCATCACGCCTCCCTGTCCCGCCCGGCGGCGCGCGGGGTCCCCGCCACGCCGGCCCGGGTGATCCGCCTGGTCCGCTCGCTCATGGTGCGACCCTATTCAGCACGTGGAGCCGGCCCATGCGTGGGGGAGCGTGGGATCGGGTACAGACGGCCCGTCAACCGAGGGAAGGACCAGTCGACATGAGCCAGGCACCGGAGAGCGTCACCGACCCGGGCAGCACCGACGGGGAGACCGTGGAGACCCGGGGAGACGAGCGGGTCGACCTGCTGCGCGCCGACACGAACAACGACGGCCAAACGGACGTGTGGGTGGTGGACACCGACGGCGACGGCAAGGCCGACCTGTTCCAGTTCGACACCGACGGTGACGGCAAGGTGGACATCACCATGGTCGACATCGACGAGGACGGTACCCCCGACGAGGTGGTCGATGGCGACGGCGGCCTCCCGCCCGAGCAGCTCCCCCCGACCGTCCAGGTCTGAGCCGTAAGGAAGGGCCCCTTGTTATCGCCTGGCGATAACAAGGGGCCCTTCCTAACACTGGGCGGGCGTGCCGGGCGGTCAGTTGGCGAGGCGCAGGGTGGCCAGGTAGTACGGGGCGTCCCGGTCGTCCACATCGGTCAGCCGCCAGGCGCTGCCCCGCACCAGCTCGGCGAACTCGTCGGCCGAGCAGACCAGGTAGTCGAACCACTCGGTGCCCAGCTCCCGGTAGCGCAGGCGGAGCCGGAGCTGGCCGCCGAGCCTGCCCCGGCGGCGGTTGCGCTCGTGGTAGCCGGTGTGCAGCGGGTCGCGGGTGCCGTACGGGTCGGTGCCGTGCGCGATGATCTGCGCCCCCGGCCGGGCCAGCGCGGCGAGAGCGGCCAGGAACTGCGGTGCCCGCTCCCGCCCCTCGAACAGCCCCAGGTTGTTGCCGAGGAGCAGGAACGTGTCGTACCGCTGGCCGTCGGCGACGTGCGTGTCCACGGTGCCGTGCACCAGCCGTTGGACCCCGCGGCGCCGGCTCACCGTCAGCGCACCCGCCGAGGTGTCCAGCCCGGTGACCGGTACGCCGCGCTCCTGCAGCAGCAGCGCGATCCGGCCGGCACCGGTGCCGATGTCCAGCGTCTCGCCCCGGACCCGGTCCACCGCCCGGTGGTCGTACGGCTGCCAGTCCGCTGGCCCGTCCAGGTAGTGCGCGGCCGGCGCACCGTTGATCAACCCGTCGTCCCGCTCGATGATCTCGATGACCGGCCGGGGCAGCCGCCCGCCGACCAGCGGTCGGGGGCCCACCCCGGTGGCCACGGCGAGCGTGTCCCGCAACAGTTCGCCGATCACGTCACCGACTTTAGGCTCCCCCGTCATGACGTCACGCTATCCGGCCACTCAGCGGCCCGCAGCGGCCGTATCCTGGCGGCGTGACCATGCTGGACCGGCTGTCGGTTGAGAAGTACATCCTGCTCACGACCTTCCGCAAGGACGGTCGGGCGGTGCCGACGCCCGTCTGGTCGGTCCGTGACGGCGAGACATTGGCGGTCTGGACCCGGGCCGACTCCGGCAAGGTCAAGCGGATCCGCCGCAACGGCGACGTGACCGTGGCGCCGTGCGACGTGCGGGGTCGGCCGCACGGGGCGGAGGTGACCGCCCACGCGACGATCTGCGACGGCGGCGACACCGGCCGGATACGCGACCTGCTCAAGCACAAGTACCGGCTGATCGGTCGACTGAGCCTGCTCGGCAGCCGGCTGCGCCGGGGTGAGGGTGGCACGGTCGGCATCCGGGTGACGCTGGCCGAGGAAAAGGGCTGAGGCCGGCCGGGCATGGAAAGGGGCGGTGGATCGCGATCCACCGCCCCTTTCCCGGAAAACTACTGCCGGCTCAGTCGCCCTGCCGCTGCTGCGGGATCTGGCCCTGCAACAGCGCCCTGACCTCCGACTCGCGGTATCGACGGTGACCACCCAGCGTGCGGATGGCGCTGAGCTTGCCAGCCTTGGCCCACCGGGTCACCGTCTTCGGGTCGACACGGAACATCGACGCCACCTCGGCCGGCGTGAGTAGCGGCTCTGGTTCGTGCGTTCGCGATGCCATCGGTCACTCCTCCACATGTATAGACATCGGCCGGGGTCCCGCCGGCCGACGCGTCTCCCATGGTCCGGCTAGTCCCCGATGTCCGACATGGGCCGAACGGATGAAGGTCCCTAGACGGACGGATGAACCATGCCCGATTTTTACGACTTTTACACGGAAGAAAGTACCTTATTCGGACTCATGATCACGGTTCGTGATGCGTCAACTACGAGCGCACCTCGCCTTGGGAGCGCTGTGCGGGTGATTTGCCTCAGTTGCACCGCTCCAGCAGCTGCACCGCGCGCCACCGTGCCACCAGCTTGTCGTACGCGGCGGACGCCTCGTCGGCCTCACCACGGGACAACCCGGCGAGACCGCCGGCGACCAGCTCAGGGGAATCGTCCGCGGCCAGCGTCTCATCGGAGAGCAGGTCGACCAGACCGCCGTAGTCCAGCTCCACCACCGAGCGCGGGTGGAACTCCTCCAGCCAGCGGGCCGCCTCCTCCACCGCCTCCGTGATCGGCGCCTCGCCCACCGACTTGCGCAGCACCGAGAGCGCCCGCGACGAACGGCGGCGGGCCTTGGATATCTCGGTGCGGTAGCGCAGCGCGCGGCGGCCCGGCTGGGTGACCAGGTCCCGCTCCGCAGGGTCGAAGAGCACGAACCAGCGCAGCGGCACGCCCCAGGTGGCGATCTGCTCGTGCACCCGGGGCACCCCGTGCTCCAGCACCCGGGCGCCGCTGCGCCAGTCGTCCACGACCGCTCTGGCCTGCCCGGCCAGCACCTGCGGCACGAAGGCGTCGGCGAGCACCGAGGGCACCCCGTCCCGGGCGCTGAGCGCCGCCTCGGCGACCCGGATCCGCAGGTTCCATGGGCAGACCAGCAGGCTGTCGTCCGTCTCCAGGACGTACGCCTCGTCCGGCGGGTCCGGCAACCGCGTCCAGCCCGCACCCAGTGCCTCGATCACCGCCGTCCGCTGCCGGCCGGGGCCCTCCACCGGGGCCACCGCCCGCCCCTCGGAGACGTAGCGACGCCAGTAACTCTGGCGGTCCCGGTCGAAGGCGGTCAGCGGTTCGTACACGCGCAGGTAAGAAGCGAAGAGCGACGGCACGGCGCGATCCTCCCACGAACCGCACCCCTACGCGGTCAGCGGCCGGACCACGCGCGCCGCAACGTGAGACGGCGGCGGCGCGTCGGGCGACGCCACGGCGGCCGATACTAGGCTCGACCACACCGGCAGCATCCCCGCCGGGGTCCACCAGGTCCGCGTCCCACAAGGGCGCACACCACTCCAGGAGCAAGCCATGGGCGTATTCGCGAGCACCGACGACCCGGTATCGACCGGTCACGAACAGATCGTGTTCTGCCAGGACAAGCAGAGCGGCCTGAAGGCGATCATCGGGATCTACTCCACCGCGCTGGGGCCGGCGCTGGGCGGCACCCGCTTCTACCCGTACGCCAACGAGGACGCGGCGCTCGCCGACGTGCTCGACCTGTCCCGCGGGATGGCGTACAAGAACGCTCTCGCCGGGCTTGACCTGGGCGGCGGCAAGGCGGTCATCTGGGGCGACCCCGAGCAGATCAAGAGCGAGGCGCTGCTGCGCGCCTACGGCCGCTTCGTGGAGTCGCTGGCCGGCCGCTACTACACCGCCTGCGACGTCGGCACGTACGTGGCGGACATGGACATCGTGGCCCGGGAGACCAGCTACGTGACCGGCCGCAGCGTGGAGCACGGCGGTGCGGGCGACTCCTCGATCCTGACCGCCTGGGGCGTCTTCCAGGGCATGCGGGCCGCCGCCGAGCACGTGTGGGGCACCCCGAGCCTGCACGGCCGCCGGGTGGGCGTGGCCGGCCTGGGCAAGGTCGGCAAGTACCTGACCGGGCACCTGCTGGAGGACGGCGCCGAGGTGGTGGCCACCGACGTCAACCCCAAGGCGCTGGAGTGGGCACGCACCAACCACCCGCAGATCACCCTGGTGGACGACGCCGCCGCGCTGGTCGCCGCCGACATCGACGTCTACGCCCCGTGCGCGCTGGGTGGCGCGCTGAACGACGAGACCGTGCCGGCGCTGCGGGCCAAGGTTGTCACCGGGGCCGCGAACAACCAGCTCGCCCACCCGGGCATCGAGAAGCTGCTCGCCGACCGGGGCATCCTGTACGCGCCGGACTACGTGGTCAACGCTGGCGGCGTGATCCAGGTGGCGGACGAGATCGAGGGCTTCAACTTCGACCGGGCGAAGCTGCGCGCCACCCGGATCTACGACACCACCCGTCAGATCCTGCACCTGGCCGATGCCGAGGGCGTGCCGCCGGCGGTGGCCGCGGACCGGCTGGCGGAGCGGCGGATGGCCGAGGTCGGCCGGCTGCGCACGATCCACCTGCGCTGAGCGTTCCCGGAGGCGGACCGACCGGATCCGCCTCCGGGCCCCGCGCCGGTCCGCGATCGGTAGGCTGGGGTCGGGTCAACTTCAGGGTGTTTGTCCGGTGTCACGGGTGCTCTCCGCTCCGCTCCTTACCAGGTACACTGGGTGACGGCCGGTTCGCCGCGACTCGCAGAGCCGGCTGACGGTAACCCGAGGTGCCGAACGATGGCATCCCCATGTACCGTAAGAGCCACGAGAGATGCCTGACGTCATCGGGGCCCGCCTTCGGGCTGCCCCGCATTCTGTGCGAGGGGGTCGAGCCATGGGGCGCGGCCGTGCTAAGGCCAAGCAGACGAAGGTGGCCCGGGAGTTGAAGTACCACTCCCCGAACACCGACCTCACCGCCTTGCAGCGTGAACTGGCGGGTGCTGGTAAGTCTGAGCACCACTTCGACGACGACTCTAAAGAGTTCGTCGACGACGATGATGAGGATCACGCGGACGACGACCCGGATCCCTGGATCCGTCCGACCCGCTGACCTCTCGACGTAGCTGAGCACGCGGTGACCCCCGCGTGCTCACGCATGTGCCCGTCGGGAGCGACACCGGTGCCGACGATCAGGGGCCTGTCCTGGCCGGAGACCACTCCGGCCGGCCGACAGGCCCCTGATCGCGGTCACCGTCAGCGCGGGCGGTTGTTCCAGTTGTAGAAGGTCGGGATGTTCTCGAAGTGGTTCCAGGCGCAGACGGCGCTGGTGCCGCCTCCGCCCGGCACCTCCGCCCGCAGCCGTCGCGCGTCCTCGGCCTCCTGCAGGAGCGCGACGAGCCCTGGGGCCGCGTCCCGCACCCGCTCGGCGACGCCGTCCGGAGCGTCATCCGCTCCGCGCTCAGGGCGCCGGTGACTGGTGGTCTCGGGCATGCTCCAACACTCCCTCCAATAGGCGGATCTTGCTGTTGCGGCAGTGCTCGGTCTCCGTGCCGTCGAACCGCCCCAACTCGAAGTAGCGGTTGGCGGCATGACCGCCGCCGCAGAACCCGAAGTACGAGCAGGAGGCCCGACACGCCTCCACCCCGGCCAGGAACTCGCCCACCCACGGGGTCGCCCCGGCGCCGGTGAGAATCTCGGCCAGCGGGGTGGTCAGCACGTTACCGCTGCTGAAGTCGCCGTAGCGGGGGTCGGTGAAGCCGGCGAGTTCCGGGGAGAGCACGGTCACCGAACCGTCGTGCCCGATGGTCGGGATCGGGTCCAACCGGCGGGGCAGCACCGCGTCCGCCGAGTCATCGAGCACCGCCGCCGCGTAGCGCAGTGACCACTCGATCTCGCGCAGGTGGATCCGCGGCTCCCGGCGCCAGACCGCCACCAGCTCCGCCCAGAACGCGGTCACCGCCGCCCGGTCGTGGCGGTTGTCCCGGGTGTTGACCCCCTCGGTCTCCTCGATGTTGATGCCCAGCACGTCACAGCCCAGGCCGAGGAAGTAGTCGTACAGCTCGGCGGCGAGCCCCGGCTCCGGCCGGGACACCACGGCCAGCGCGGAGAAGGGCAGGCCGTGTCGGCGCAACGCGTCCACCCCGCGCAGAATCCGGTCGTACGCGGGCTGACCACCCCGGTTGACCCGGTCGCCGTTGCGCTCCCGGGGCCCGTCAACGCTCACGCTCACCCGCACGTCATGCTCCGCGAAGAAGGCGCACCAGTCATCGTCGATCAGCGTGGCGTTGGTCTGCACGTGGTGCTCGACCTCTGGCCCGAACGGCGCGATCAGGTCGCCCAACCATTCCCGGCCGGCCGCCAGCGGCTCTCCGCCGTGCCAGACCACGGAGAAGCGGCCGGCCGCCGCCCACGGGTTGACCACCGCCGCCACCGCCTCGGCCACCGACACCGGCATCCGCCGGTCGGCGGCCCGGAAGGGCAGGTAGCAGTACGCGCAGTCGAGGTTGCAGAGGGTGGTGGGCTGCATGACGACGTACGACGGGACCGTGGCCAGGCCACGCATCCCGCTGAACGACCGTCCCCGAGCAGCCATCGCCCTCCTCCACCTAGCCTGAGGGGTGCCCTTCAGGCTAGGCGGCGTTGGCCACTCGGGTGAAGCCCTGATCAGGTGCCCGTACGATCACCAGAGCGTGATCAGCCGCGGGTGTGCTGGCCAACCATCTGCACCTTGCCGGTGCCCTCGATGATCTCGCCGGCCTGCCACGCCTCGACCCCACGGCCGGTCAGCGTGGCCAGCGCCCGGTCGGCGTCCTCGGCCGAGACGATCGCGAACATGCCGACACCCATGTTGAAGGTCGACTCCATCTCCGGGTCGTCGATCCGGCCCTTCGACTGGATCAGGTCGAAGACCGGCTGCGGCTTCCAGGTGGACCGGTTGACCACCGCGTCGACGTGCTCCGGCAGCACCCGGACCAGGTTGCCGGGGATGCCACCACCGGTGACGTGGGCCAGCGCCCGCACCTCGGCCTCGGCGATCAGCTTGAGGCAGTCCTTGGCGTAGATCTTGGTCGGGGTGAGCAGCTCCTCACCCAGGGTCCGCTGCCGGCCGAAGTCGTCGATCACGATGTCCAGCCGCATCCGGGCCGCGCCGAGCAGCACGTGACGGACCAGCGAGTAGCCGTTGGAGTGCAGGCCGGAGGAGCGCATGGCGATCACCACGTCACCCACCTCGACCCGATCCGGGCTGAGGATGTCGCTCTCCTCGACCACGCCGACGCCGGTCGCCGAGATGTCGTACTCGTCCGGGCGGAGCACACCCGGGTGCTCCGCGGTCTCCCCGCCCAGCAGCGCGCAGCCGGCGTACCGGCAGCCGTCGGCGATGCCCGCGCCGATCTCGGCGACCTTGTCCGGGACAACCTCGCCGGTGGCGATGTAGTCGAGCAGGAAGAGCGGCTCGGCACCGCAGGCCACCAGGTCGTCGACGACCATCGCGACCAGGTCGATGCCGACCGTGTCGTGGATGTCCATCTGTTGGGCGATCACCAGCTTGGTGCCCACACCGTCCGTGGAGGAGGCCAGGATCGGGTTCTTGTACTTCGTCGTGTCCAGACGGAACAGGCCCGCGAAGCCGCCGAGGTCGCCCAGTACCTCGGGGCGACGGGTCTGGCGCACCTTCGACTTGAGCAGTTCCACCGCGCGGTCGCCCGCGTCGATGGAGACACCGGCGTCGGCGTACGAGACCGAGCGTTTGCGCGCCTGACGGCTGGCGCCGGCCGTCCAGAGCTGGCGGTCGCCGCCGGCGCCGGTCGGGCTGCTTCCTGCGCCGCTGCGCTCGGACACGTGCGTCACGGTTCTCCCCTTTGTGGTTCTCGGTGCCGCGCCGGCGGTGGCCGGGCCGCGCCAGTTTGGTGCTACGGGCGGTTTGCGGTCACGCCACCTGGAGTGGCGACGAGCGGGCCGTCGGTGTGCGGGGCCTCCGGTGCCGAGTTGGCGACCCGTCGGCCCACCCCTTCGAGCACGTGCTTGCCGATCAGGTTGCCAGCCGGCAGCTCGATCGGGTACTCCCCATCGAAACACGCCCGACACAGCCGGGTCTTCGGCTGCTCGGTCGCGGCGATCAGGCCAGGAAGCGAAACGTAACCCAGCGTGTCGGCACCGATGGACCGCCGGATGCCGTCGTTGTCCAACCCGTTGGCCAGCAGCTCCGCCCGGGTGGCGAAGTCGATGCCGTAGAAGCACGGCCAGCTGACCGGCGGGGAGGAGATCCGGACGTGCACCTCCAGCGCCCCCGCCTCGCGCAGCATCCGCACGATGGCCCGCTGCGTGTTGCCGCGGACGATCGAGTCGTCGACGACCACCAGCCGCTTGCCCCGGACGTTCTCCCGCAGCGGGTTGAGCTTCAGCCGGATGCCGAGCTGGCGCAGGGTCTGCGACGGCTGGATGAAGGTGCGCCCCACGTACGGGTTCTTCATCAGGCCGGCGCCGTAGGTGATGCCGGACGCCTCGGCGTAGCCGATCGCGGCCGGGGTGCCGGACTCGGGCACCGGGATCACCAGGTCGGCCTCGACCGGGTGCTCCTTGGCCAACTGCCGGCCGATCTGCACCCGCGCCGCGTGCACGTTGCGCCCGGCGATCGTGGCGTCCGGGCGGGCGATGTAGACGTACTCGAAGAGGCAGCCCTTCGGCTCCGGCGACGCGAACCGGGTCGAGCGCAGCCCGTCCTCGTCGATCGCGATCAGCTCGCCCGGCTCGACCTCGCGCACCACGCTGGCGCCGACGATGTCCAGCGCGGCGGTCTCGCTGGCCACCACCCAGCCGCGCTCCAACCGGCCGAGCACCAGCGGGCGTACGCCGTGCGGGTCGCGGGCCGCGTAGAGCGTCGTCTCGTCCATGAAGACGAAGCTGAACGCGCCCCGCAGCTGCGGCAGCACCTCCAGCGCGGCCGCCTCGACCGACAGGTCCGGACGGCTGGCCAGCAGCATGGTCACCAGCGAGGTGTCGTTCGTCGAGCCGTCCGCGACGAGGCCGCGCTCGGCGACCTCCTTCTCAAGCTCGGTGGTGTTGACCAGGTTGCCGTTGTGGGCCAGGGCGATGGTCGTGCCGGAACTCGTCGACCGGATCGTCGGCTGGGCGTTTTCCCAGTTCGAGGCGCCGGTCGTGGAGTAGCGGGCGTGCCCGATCGCCAGGTGGCCGCGCAGGCTGGCCAGGGTGGGCTCGTCGAAGACCTGGGCCACCAGGCCGAGGTCCTTGTAGACCACCACGCCGGAGCCGTCGCTCACCGCGATGCCCGCCGCCTCCTGGCCGCGGTGCTGCAGCGCGTAGAGACCGAAGTAGGTCAGGTTGGCGACCTCTTCACCGGGGGCCCAGACGCCGAAGACGCCGCAGGCATCCTGGGGGCCGGGTCGTTGGGGGTCAAGGTCGTGGCTCAGCCGGCCGTCGCCTCGGGGCACTACCGCTCCCTCATGCTGGTCTGGACCGGCTTGGCGGGGATCACGGGTGGATCCACACTCCTCTGCCGGGACCACTGTCGTCGCCTGACAGTGTACGCGAATCGCCGTCAATACAGAAAGTCACGATTTCCCTGCCGAGCGTCACGGAGAGCTGGACATCCGGGCAGCTAGAGGGGCAGATATGCCGAGAGGTCCGCCCGGACTCCGCTCACCTGGATGCGACCCTCGGTGACCGCCTCGACCCAACCAATTCGCCCGGTGGCCAGCGCCAGCCAGGTGTCCGGGGCCATCTCGACCACGTTTGGCGGGTTTCCCCTGGTGTGTCGAGGGCCAGGAACGCACTGGATCGCACCGTATGGTGGGACGCGCACCTCCACCGATCGGCCGGGGGCGCGCTCCGCGAGGCCGGCCAACAACGACCGGACCGCCTCCCGGACTACCGGCCTTTCGGGCGTACGCCCCTCGTCGAGCGCCGACAATACCGCCGCAACGGCGGCGGACTTTCTGTACGGAGAGGACACGACGGGACGATACGACCCGCGGGCAGAGTGCCCGACGTTGGCCCTGGGTCGCGCCGATCCAGTCAGACAAGGCATAGTTGCCGACGGCGTATTCGTACCGTGATAATCCCCGGCCCGGCGCCCCGCCGGTCAAGGGAAGTCAGTCCGGAAGGCGGTGGACGTGTCAACACACCGACGTGCCTGGAAGCAGCGGGCCGGTGTGGTCGTAGCGCTGGTTGCCGGCGCTCTGCTCGCCGTCCCCGCCACACCAGCCCTGGCCGCAAGTGTCGACGTATCACCTGGGTCGGTCACCGTGAGCGCCGGCAGCGACGCCACGATCACCGTGCGCGTCACTCCCGATGACAGCGACCGTAACGCGAAGATCAGCCTCTCCGGGCTACCGTCGGGCGTCAGCTGCGCCAGCGGGTGCGGCGACGTCGATTTCCCCGGCCTTGGCAATCCCCAAGCGAAGTCGGTGCTGGTCAGGATCGCGGCCAACGACAACGCGGGCGACGCGACCGCCACCGTCACGGTGGCCGTCGAGGCCGACTCCGGCCCGGACACCAAGACCTTCTCGCTGACCGTCAAGGGCAAGGCCGCGCCACCACCGCCGCAGGCGCAGACCGTGAAGTCGGTCTCCGGCAAGGTGATCGTGCAGGCCAACGGCGACGCCGTGCCGAACGCCGTGGTGATGCTCCTGGACAGCGCGGGCAAGCGCCACGACACCACCAGCGACGGCAGCGGTAACTTCCGCTTCACCGGCACCACCGGCAACCCGATCGCGCCCGGCAGACTCGAGCTGGGCGCCAGCTTCGACAACGTCCTCGGCCGGAAGACCATCAACGCGGGCGCCGGGCAGTCCGTCACCGGCCAGCGGGTCAGCCTGGCCCTCAAGGTCGAGGTGACCCCGAGCCCCACCCCGTCCGCCAGCGCCGAGGCCACCCCCACCGAGGAACCGGTCGAGGAGGGCACCGAGGAGGAGGCCACCGAGGAGGCCAGCGCGGGCGCCCCGGCGAACGCCTCCAACGAGGAGGACGGCGGCGGCCTCAGCTCGTACCTGATCATCCTGCTCGGCGGTCTGCTCGTCGCCGCTGGTGTCGGCACGATCGTGCTGCTCTGGATGAAGCGCAAGGAGAACGGCGACGAGGACGACGACCCTGCCGGTGCCGGCGCCGTGCCGGCGGCCCGGGGCGGGTTCCGCGGGGCCGACGACCAGACGCGGGTGGTCAACCGCCCGCTCGGCGCACCGGACCCGACGATGGTCGGCGGTGCGGGGCTGAGCGAGGCGCCGACGATGATGCACCGCCCGGTGGTCGACGACGTCCCACCGGACCCGTACGGCGCGCCGGCGCAGCCGTACGGCGCGGCGGGCCAGCAGAGCTGGGGCGGCACCGGCTACGGCGACGAGCCGGCACCCGGCGGGTACGGCGCGGGCGGCTACGGCAACGCCTCCGCCTCGGGTGGCGGCTACGGCACGGCGGCAACCCCCGAGGGTGGCTACGGCGCAGCCGGTGACGGCTACGGTGCGGGCGCAGCTGGCGACGGCTACGGCGCTGGCGCGGCTGGCGACGGCTACGGCGCGCCCGGCTCCGGTGCGGGCTATGGCGGCGCACCGTCCTCCGGCGGCGGCTACGGCGGCACGCCGTCCTCCGACGGCGGCTACGGGAGCCGCGACTACACGGCCCCGGCCGGTGCGGCCGGCTATCCGCCGGCTCCCGCTGGCGGTGCGGGCTACGGCGAGCGTTTCGACGAGCCGACCGGCCGGTACACCGGCGACAGCACGCAGTACCCGGCTCCGGCCGACCCGTACGCCACCGGCGTCTACCAGCCGGAGCAGGGCCAGGGGTACGGCCAGTCCGACCCCGCCCCGTACGGCGGTCGGGCGGCAGAGCCGACCGGTGGCTACGGCCAGCAGGCCGGCGGGTACGACCAGGGTGGCTACGGTCAGCAGCCCGCTGGCGGGTACGACCAGGGCGGCTACGGCCAGGAGCCCCCGGCCCAGCGCGGCGGCGGCTACGACGACCGCGGCTACGACCAGAGCGGCTACGGCCAACAGGCCGCTGGCGGGTACGACCAGGGCGGCTACGGCCAGGAGCCCCCGGCCCAGCGCGGCGGCGGCTACGACGACCGCGGCTACGACCAGGGCGGCTACGGTCAGCAGTCCGGCCGGGCTCGGCCGGCGGACAGCCCGCCGCCGACTGAGCGGGGGGGTCGACGCCTCGACTGGCTGGACGACTGACCCGGCACGCACTGCCTACGGCACAGCGAAACGGCCGCCCGGAGATCCGGGCGGCCGTTTCGCTGTCGGAAGGTTCACTCGTGGACAGTGAGGTCGGGGTGTAACGGCAGGCCGACGCCCGGCGGTCAGGCGGCGGAGAACACGCCCTGGCGGAGCACCGGAACGACGTCCGACACGCCGACCTGGACGGCGACGTCGACGTCCTCGGCGAAGCCACCCTCGGTCAGCTCCCGGCCCGAGACGCTACCTCTCACCGCGGCGGGCACGTCCGGAGTGCTCGCCAGGGCGGCGAGCGCCATGGCCGCCTCCACGGAGAGCCCACCCGGCACGCCGGAGAGGCCGTCGAGCACGCTGGCCGCGCCGAGCTGGTCCTCCACCGACGGGCGCAGCGAACCGTCCGGCCACCGCTCCCCCGACGCGATCACGCCGATCGGGGCGTCCGTCGTGCCGTACCCCTGGCGGCGCAGCCAACGCCCGACGGCCCCGGCGTTGCGCAGGCACGCCGCGACCACCGGCAGCCCGGTGGCGCTGGCGGCGGCGCTGATCGCGGAGCCGTTCGGCGAGGGCAGCACCAAATCCGCCACCACCGGCGCGGTGCTCAGCGCGGCGGGCGAGAGCGACCACGGATGCTCCGCTGTCACCCGCCGACGGCCCACCGCGGCCACCGCGCCGACCCGCAGCGCGTACTCGGCGGCCTGCTCACCCCACGGGAACGGGTGCACCCGCATGCCCCGGCCGACCGCCACCTCCACCGAGGTGGTGAACGAGAGCACGTCCACCACCACCAGCGCGGCGCAGACCCGACCCAGCTCCGCCGCCCCGGTCAGCCCCCAGTCGAACCGGGCACCGGAGCCGGGTTGGCCGTAGACGGCGGCCGCCAACGCCTCAGCGCTCGTCAGGCGACGGCTCGGTGACACCGGAGTCAGCCTCGGACGACTCACCGGGCCCGGCGGGCTCGGTGTGCTCGACCGGGCTCTCGGCAGCCTCGGCGACCGGCTCGACGGCACCGGCCTGCGGAACCGGGCCGGCCGACGCGATCGGCTCGGAGACCACCGCCGCCACATCAACGGGCTCGGCAGCAACCAGCTCGGCCTGCGCGACCGGCAGCGGCACGGCCTCGACCGCCCCCGCCACGCCAGCAGCCGGTGCGGGCACCTCGACGGCGGCGGCGCCGCCGAAGAGGCGCGGCAACGTCTCGGTGTGCGCGGCGCGCAGCTCGTCCAGCCCGATCCGGAACTGGCCGTGCACCTCCAGCGCGCCGCCGGCCGGGTCGGTGACGCCGATCAGCTCGAACGGCACCCAGCGCTCGGCGCAGAGCGCCGCGAACGCCTTGTCGTGGCCGCGCGGCACCGACACCAGCGCCCGTGCGGCCGACTCGCTGAACAGGTACACGAACGGCATCGAGCCGCCGGCGAAGTGCTCCGGCACCGCGATCCGAGCGCCGACGCCGCGGCGCAGGCAGGCCTCGACCAGGCTCTGGGCGAGGCCACCGTCGGAGAGGTCGTGCGCCGAGGTGAGGTGGCCCACCCGGGCGGCCTCGGCCAGCAGGTCGGCCAGCGCCTTCTCGCGGGCCAGGTCGACCTGTGGCGGGATGCCGCCGAGGTGCTCGTGCGTCACCCAGGCCCACTCCGAGCCGGAGAGCTCCACGTTGGTCTCACCGAGCAGGTAGAGCTGGTCGTGGTCGCCACCGGCGCGCGGGACGAAGCCCATCGGGACCCGGTCGGCGACGTTGTCCAGCACGCCCAGCACGCCGACCACCGGGGTCGGGTGGATGGCCGCCGCGCCGGTCTGGTTGTAGAAGCTGACGTTGCCGCCGGTGACCGGGATGCCCAGCTCCAGGCAGCCGTCCGCCAGACCGCGTACAGCCTCGGCGAACTGCCACATCACGCCCGGGTCCTCCGGGGAGCCGAAGTTGAGGCAGTTGGTCACGGCGATCGGCTTCGCGCCGGTCACCGCCACGTTCCGGTACGCCTCGGCCAGCGCCAGCTTGGTGCCGTTGTACGGGTCGAGCCGGGCGTACCGGCCGTTGCCGTCCACGGACAGCGCCACGCCGAGCCCGGTCCGCTCGTCGATCCGGATCACGCCGCCGTCCTCCGGCTGGGCGAGCACGGTGTTGCCCAGCACGTAGCGGTCGTACTGCTCGGTGACCCAGGTCTTGTCGGCCAGGTTGGGCGACGCGATCATGCGCAGCACGGTCTCCCGCAGCGCCTCCGGGTCGGCCGGGCGGGGAAGCGTCTCGGCCCGGTCGGCCTGGAGCAGGATCAGGTCGGCCGGCTCACGCATCGGCCGCGCGTAGACCGGACCGTCGTCGACCAGCGAGCCCGGCGGCACGTCGACCACCAGGTGGTCCTGCCAGGTGATCAGCAACCGACCCGGGCTGCCGTCCGGCTCCGGCGCGGTGACCTCGCCGATGGCGGTGGCCAGCACGCCCCACTTCTCGGCAGTCTTGAGCACCGCGTCGAGCTTGTCCGGCTCGACGACCAACAGCATGCGCTCCTGGGACTCGCTGGCCAGGATCTCGTGCGGGTCCATCGACGGCTCACGCAGCGGCACGCGCTCCAGCCAGACCCGCATGCCGGTGCCGGCCGCGGCGGCGGTCTCGGTTAGCGCGCAGGTCAGCCCGGCGCCGCCGAGGTCCTGGATGCCGACCACCAACTGGCCGTCGTACAGCTCCAGGCAGGCCTCGATCAGCAGCTTCTCGGTGAACGGGTCGCCGACCTGCACGGCGGGGCGGCGCTGCTCGCTGCCCTCGTCGAAGGTGGCGCTGGCCAGCACCGAAACACCGCCGATGCCGTCCCGGCCGGTCTTGGCGCCCATCAGCACGACCACGTTGCCGGGGCCGGCGGCGGCCTTGTTCTGCAACCGGTCGACCGGCAGCACACCCAGGCAGAGGGCGTTGAGCAACGGGTTGCCCTGGTAGGAGGGGTCGAAGACCAGCTCGCCACCGATGTTGGGCAGGCCGAGGCAGTTGCCGTAGCCGCCCACGCCGGCGACCACGCCGGTGAGGACCCGGGCGGTGTCCGGGTGGTCCGCGGCGCCGAAGCGCAGCGGGTCCATCACCGCGACCGGGCGGGCGCCCATGGCGAGGATGTCCCGGACGATGCCGCCGACACCGGTCGCCGCACCCTGGTACGGCTCGACGAAGCTCGGGTGGTTGTGCGACTCGACCTTGAAGGTCACCGCCAGCTCGTCGGAGACCTGCACCACGCCGGCGTTCTCGCCGATGCCGGCGAGCAGCCGGTCGCTGTGCGGGGCCTTCTCACCGAATTGGCGCAGGTGCACCTTGCTCGACTTGTAGGAGCAGTGCTCGCTCCACATGATCGAGTACATCGCCAGCTCGGACTGGGTGGGCCGACGGCCGAGGATCTGCCGGATGCGGTCGTACTCGTCGTCACGGAGCCCCAGCTCGGTGTACGGCTGGAGCTCTCCCGGGGTGCCACCGGCGCGCGGCACGGTGTCCACGCCCTCGGTCCAGTCGACGGCGGCCGGCTGGGCGGGAGCGGTCGCCGGGGCGGCGGGCTGCGCCGGGCTCGGCTCGGTCGGCTGCGCCGGGGCGGAGTACGCCTCCGGTGTGTCCCGTACCGGGTCCGGATGGGTGGTCATGACCTCTCCTCGCTGCGCTCGTGCCCGCCCGACCGGCGGTTGAGCTGACCGATGATCGTGCCGCCGGTCACCGCCCCACACTTCGTTCGCGGTTCACTCCTCGCGCTCACGCCGGCGCCCCCACCAGGTGCTTGAGGACCGAGGTGAAGAAGCCGAGGCCGTCCAGCGAGGGGCCGGTGAGCGCCTCCACCGCGTGCTCGGGGTGCGGCATGATGCCGACCACGTTGCCGGCGGCGTTGGTGATCGCGGCGATGTCACGCTGCGACCCGTTCGGGTTGCCGCCGACGTAGCGGGCGACCAACCGACCCTCGGCCTCGAGCTGATCCAGCGTGGCGGTGTCGGCGACGTAGCAGCCCTCGCCGTTCTTCACCGGGACGAGCACCTCCTGGCCGGGCTGGAACGCGTTGGTCCACGCGGTGCCGGCCGACTCGATGCGCAGGATCTGGTCCCGGTTGCGGAAGTGCAGGTGCTGGTTGCGGGTGAGCGCCCCGGGCAGCAGGTGCGCCTCGCAGAGGATCTGGAAGCCGTTGCAGATGCCGAGCACCGGCAGACCGCCCTGGGCGGCGTCCACGATCGTCTCCATCACCGGAGCGAACCGGGCGATGGCGCCGCAGCGCAGGTAGTCGCCGTAGGAGAAGCCGCCGGGCAGCACGACCGCGTCCACCCCGTGCAGGTCCGGGTCACCGTGCCAGAGCCGGACCGGCTCGGCCCCGGCGATCCGGACGGCTCGGGCCGCGTCCCCGTCGTCGAGCGAGCCGGGGAAGGTGACCACACCGACCCGGGCGGTCACGAGCGGGCGTCCGCGGTCTCGTCGGCCTCGACCAGGCGGACGGTGAAGTCCTCGATGACCGGGTTGGCGAGCAGTTTGTCGGCGATCTCCCGAGCTCGGTCCAGGTCCGGTTCACCGGTGAACTCGATCTCGATCCGCCTGCCGATCCGAACCGAGGCGACGTCGCTGACGCCGAGCCGGGGCAGCGCGTTTGCGACGGCCTGGCCCTGCGGATCGAGGATCTCGGGCTTGAGCATGACGTCGACGACGACGCGAGGCACTGGGCACTCCTGACTGTGTACGCAGTTGGGTGCCGACCCACAACGGGCGAGCGCAGCCAGCGTACCTGGCAGATACCGCCGCGGCCGCACCGGCCGGCTGCAGTTCAGGCAGTGCTCGGCACAACCGGCGGCCGGGACGGGCCGCCACGCGGGACACGCGGCCTCACCAGGGCATATACGGCGCTGAGGGTGGCCGAACCGTTACATTGGTTAACCTCGATCGAATTCTTGAAAACAGTCGCCGGGGGCTCTACTGTATCGACATCGTTCGATGTCAGCGACGGCGGGGACCCCCGCTGTCGCCCTCCCGCACCCGGCGACCCCGGGGTCCGCCCCGCCCAAGGAGTCCACCCGATGCGCATCCGTCCCCTGCTCGCCCTGCTCGGCATCGCGCTCGCCGGCGTCCTCGGCGCCGCGTCCGGCGCGACCGCCGCCCCGGCCGGCCCGCAACCCATCATCGGCGGCGGCACCGTCTCGTCCGCCCCCTGGGCCGCCGCCGTGATGAGCAACGGCTCGTTCACCTCCTCCGGCAGCGTCATCGCCCCGCAGTGGGTGCTCACCGCCCGGCACTGCATCAGCGGCACCATGTCGGTCCGGGTCGGCAGCGTCTACCGCTCCTCGGGCGGGGTCACCCGTACCGTCAGCGCCACCTACACCCGCAACGACCTGGCCCTCATGCGCCTCTCCAGCGCGGTCAGCACCTCGGCGGTGAGCCTGGCCAGCAGCAACCCGCCGATCAACTCGACCAACTCGATCTACGGCTGGGGCATGACCTGCTACAGCGGTTGCTCGGCGTCCAGCCAGCTCAAGACCGCCACCGTCCGGGTGACCAGCAACAGCGCCACCGACGCGTACGGCGGCCAGGCGATCCGCAGCAGCAGGATCAACGGCAACGCCTGGCGGGGCGACTCGGGCGGCCCGCAGTTCTACAACGCCAGCAGGTCGGGGTGGCCTCGACGGCCGACGGCTCCAGCATCCAGAACTACGGCAGTGTCGCGTACAACCGGGCCTGGATCACCTCGGTGGCCGGTGTCTGACGGTTAGCGCCCCACGCGGCGTGGATGGCAGGCCCTGCGCCGGCCGTCCGCGCCGCGTCGTTTTGCAGCATCCGATCAGGTGAACAATGCGCACGATCGGGTCACGCCGCTCCTGACAGCATCGGAATCGTGCTGGTCGTGACGACGGAGCAACTGCCCGGCTACGAGATCCGCCAGATTCTCGGTGAGGTGGTGTCATCGATGGCCAGGACGCGCAACCCGTACCGCGAGGGGGTCAAGAACCTGCGCGGCGGCGCGTACGACCCGATGGCCCCGGACAACCTGACCCGCTGGCGCACCGACTCGGTGGCCCGGCTCGGCGAGGAGGCCCTGCGGCTCGGCGCCAACGCGGTGATCGGCATGCGGTTCGACAGCCGGGACTGCGGCGAGATGTGGATGGAGATCTGCGCGTACGGCACTGCGGTGATCGTCGCACCCGTCATGCCGGACGTCATGCCCGCCGACCAGCCCGCCATCGCTGCGGAGACCGCGCAGCAGCCAGCAGTCGTGGAGGCACCGGGCGGCATCGCCGAACCAGCCAGCGCCCCCAACCTCCGCACCGCGCCCGAAACCCCCACCGGCGATTGACCCAACCGCCCCGGCCCAGCCCGGTAATCATGAAGTTAGTGCCCTTCGCCTCGGCGTGTCGGGGCAATAACTTCATGATCAACCAGTGAAGGGTCCAGGGGGTTAGAGGATGGGGGGCGGGGAGTAGGTGGCGGCTTCGGGGTGGGCCGTGACCACCTCGGTGATGCGGCGGGTTACCGCTGCCACCTGGGCGGAGGCGGCGCCGACGAAGGCGGTGCGGTCGGCGACCAGGGTGTCGACGTCGGCGCGGGACAGGTTGAGTCGGCCGTCCGCCGCGAGCCGGTCGAACAGGTCGTTCTCCGGCGAGCCCTTCTCGCGCATGGCCAGCGCCACCGCGACCGCGTGCTCCTTGATCACCTCGTGCGCGACCTCCCGGCCGACGCCGCGTCGGACCGCCGCCACCAGGATCTTCGTGGTGGCCAGGAAGGGCAGGAACCGCTCCAGCTCCCGGTTGATCACGGCGGGGTACGCGCCGAACTCGTCGAGCACGGTGAGGAAGGTCTGGAACAGCCCGTCGGCGGCGAAGAAAGCGTCCGGCAGGGCGACCCGGCGGACCACCGAGCAGGACACGTCCCCCTCGTTCCACTGGTCACCGGCCAGCTCGCCGACCATCGACAGGTAGCCCCGGATGATCACGGCGAAGCCGTTGACCCGCTCGGACGAGCGGGTGTTCATCTTGTGCGGCATCGCGCTGGAGCCGACCTGACCCGGCTTGAAGCCCTCGGTGACCAGCTCCTGGCCGACCATCAGCCGGATCGTGGTGGCCAGCGACGACGGCGCGGCGGCGGTCTGCGCCAGCGCGGCCAGCACGTCGAAGTCCAGCGATCGTGGGTAGACCTGCCCGACGCTGTCCAGCACCCGGGAGAAGCCCAGATGCTCGGCGACCCGGCGCTCCAGCTCGGCCACCTTGTCGGCGTCGCCGTCGAAGAGGTCGAGCTGGTCGGCGGCTGTGCCGACCGGCCCCTTGATCCCGCGCAGCGGGTAGCGGGCGATCAGTTCCTCCAGCCGCTCGTACGCGATGAGCAGCTCCTCTGCCGCCGACGCGAAGCGCTTGCCCAGCGTGGTGGCCTGCGCCGCCACGTTGTGTGAACGGCCGGTCATCACCAGCTCGGTGTGCTCGTGGGCGAGCCAGGCGAGCCGGGCCAGGGTGGCCACCACACGATCCCGGATCAGCTCCAGCGAGGCGCGCACCTGGAGCTGCTCGACGTTCTCGGTGAGGTCCCGGGAGGTCATCCCCTTGTGCACGTGCTCGAACCCGGCGAGCGCGCTGAACTCCTCGATCCGTGCCTTCACGTCGTGCCGGGTGACCCGCTCCCGCTCCGCGATGGAGGCGAGGTCCACCTGGTCGAGCACCCGCTCGTACGCCTCGACCACGCCGTCCGGCACGGCCACACCGAGATCGCGCTGCGCGCGGAGCACGGCCAGCCAGAGCCGCCGCTCCATCCGGACCTTCTCCTCCGGTGACCAGAGGGCGACCAACTCGGGCGAGGCGTACCGGTTGGCGAGCACGTTGGGGATCGTCGTCACGTACCTCATTGTCCCGCACGTGCCGGCCAGCACCCGGACCGGGCCGAGGATGCCCGCTCAGCGTTCGAGGATGGCCGTCACGCCCTGACCTCCGGCGGCACAGATTGAGATCAGCCCGCGTCCGCTGCCCTTCTCGGCCAGCAGCTTGGCGAGGGTCGCCACGATCCGCCCGCCGGTGGCGGTGAACGGGTGCCCGGCGGCCAGGGAGGAGCCGTTGACGTTCACCCGGTCCCGGTCGATGGCGCCGAGCGGGGCGTCCAGGCCGAGCCGGTCCTTGCAGAACTCCGGCGACTCCCAGGCGGCGAGGGTGGCCAGCACCTGCGAGGCGAACGCCTCGTGGATCTCGTAGTAGTCGAAGTCCTGGAGCGTCAGCCCGGCCCGGGCCAGCATCCGGGGCACCGCGTACGCGGGGGCCATCAGCAGCCCCTCGTCACCGTGCACGAAGTCCACCGCCGCCGCCTCCGACCAGCTGAACCAGGCCAGCACCGGCAGGTTGTGCGCCTTCGCCCAGTCCTCGCTGGCCAGCAGCACCGTGGACGCGCCGTCGGTGAGCGGCGAGGAGTTGCCGGCGGTCATGGTGGCCTGCTCGGCGTCCGGGCCACGGGTGCCGAAGACCGGCTTGAGCGTGCCCAGCTTGTCCAGGCTGGTGTCGGGGCGGAGGTTCTGGTCGCGGGTGAGGCCCAAGTACGGCGTCATCAGGTCGTCGAAGAAACCCCGGTCGTACGCGGCGGCCAGCCGCTGGTGCGAGCGCAGCGCCAGCTCGTCCTGGGAGCGCCGGTCGATCTGCCAGCCCAGCGCGGTGCGGGCGGCGTGGTCTCCCATGGACAGCCCGGTACGCGGCTCGGCGTTGCGCGGGATCTCCGGCTTGAACGGCTGGAGCGGGCGCAGCTTCGCGGCGATCTTGAGCCGTTCGCCCAGGGTGCGGGCGGAGTTGAGCTTGAGCAGGGTCCGGCGCATCTCCTCGTTGACCGCCAGGGGCGCGTCGGAGGTGGTGTCGACGCCACCGGCGATGCCCACGTCCAGCTGCCCGAGGGCGATCTTGTTGGCGACCAGGATGGCCGCCTCCAGGCCGGTGCCGCAGGCCTGCTGGATGTCGTACGCCGGGGTGTGCGGATCGAGCCGGGACCCGAGCACGACCTCCCGGGTCAGGTTGAAGTCACGGGAGTGCTTGAGCACCGCCCCGGCCACCACCTCGCCGACCCGCTGCCCGGCCAGCCCGTACCGGGCGATCAAACCGTCCAGCGCCGCGCCGAGCAGGTCCGCGTTGGACGCTTCCGCGTAGCGGGAGTTGGAACGGGCGAAGGGGATTCGGTTGCCCCCGATGACCGCGACCCGCCGGATGCTCTGCACGATCCGCCTCCTCGACATGTGTTGCTCGAACCCTACTCGCCAGTAGGCTACGCCCATGACCGACAGGTACGCGAGCTTCGTCCAATCGGCCGCCGGTCGCACGCTGGTCAAGCGCCTGGGGCTGCCCGACCCGCCGCGACTGCGCCGACACCACCCCGGCGACCCGCTGCTGCCCGGGCCGGCGCTGCTCGGCGCGGCCACCGGCGGCCGGCTCGCCGAGCCGGTCGCCAGGATCCTGACCACCGCCGGGGTCGAGCTGGCCGACCCGGCCGCCGCGACCCACACCGACACCCCGCAGCGGTACGGCGCACTGCTCTTCGACGCGACCGGAATCACCGACTCGACCGACCTGCGCCAGCTCTACGACTTCTTCCACCCGCAGGCCCGGGCCGTGCTGCCCAGCGGTCGGGTGATCGTGCTGGGCACCCCGCCGCGGGAGTGCCCGACGCCCCGTGCGGCGACCGCCCAGCGGGCCCTGGAGGGGCTGGTCCGCAGCATCGGCAAGGAGTTCGGCCGGGGCGTCACCGCCCAACTGGTGTACGTCACGAAGAACGCCGACGCGGCCACCCAGGTCAGTCTGGAGTCCACGCTCCGATTTCTTCTGTCCGGCCGGTCCGCGTACGTCTCGGGGCAGGTGATCAGGGTCGGCACCGGCACCGCGAGCGCGCCGGCCGACTGGGACCGCCCGCTGGACGGGCAGGTCGTGCTGGTCACCGGCGCCGCCCGGGGTATCGGTGCCGCGCTGGCCCGGGTGCTGGCCCGCGACGGCGCCCAAGTGGTGGCGCTGGACATTCCCGCCGCCGGGGACGCCCTCGCGGCGGTGGCGAACGACATCGGCGGCACCGCCGTCCAGCTCGACCTGACCGCGCCGGACGCGCCGACCCGGCTCGCCGACCACCTGGCCAGCCGGCACGGCCGGGTCGACGTGGTGGTGCACAACGCCGGCATCACCCGCGACAAGACGCTCGGCCGGATGGACGCCGACCGGTGGGACCAGGTGATCGACGTCAACCTCTCCAGCCAGGAGCGGATCAACGACGTGCTGCTGGAGCGGAAGCTCATCCCCGCCGGCGGGCGGATCGTGTCGGTCTCCTCGATCGCCGGGATCGCCGGCAACCGGGGGCAGACCAACTACGCCACCAGCAAGGCCGGCGTGATCGGTCTGGTCGACTCGCTCTCCCCGGCCCTGCACGACCGGGGGATCAGCGTCAACGCGGTGGCCCCCGGCTTCATCGAGACCCGGCTGACCGCGCGCATCCCGCTGGTGGTCCGCGAGGCGGGTCGGCGGATGAACAGCCTGGCCCAGGGCGGGCTGCCGGTCGACGTGGCCGAGACGATCGGCTGGCTCGCCTGGCCGGCCAGCGGCGCGGTCAGCGGCAACGTGGTCCGGGTCTGCGGCCAGAGCCTGCTGGGGGCGTGATGGGCGCGCGGAGGAAGCCGGACGACGACGTCTCCCTGCACGAGCTGATCGACGGCCCGACGGAGGCGCTGTCGGCGGAGACGCTGGCCGCGGCAGGCTTGCCGGAGTCGGGCGGCCGTACCCGGGTCGAACTGCCCCGGATGCCGGAAGCCGGGGCGCTCTACCGGCGGGCGTTGCTCGGCGCGCTGCCCGGCCTCGGCGGCGGGCGGCGCGGGCCCGGCCTGCCGGCGGTCGAGTTGGCCGCGAGCGGGGTCACCGTCGACCGGGCGCACCTGGCCGACTACGACCGGGTCTGCGGGTTTCGGCTCACCGACCGGCTGCCCGCGACGTTCCCGCACGTCATGGGCTTCCCGCTGGCCCTGCGGCTGATGACCGCGCCGGAGTTCCCCATTCCGCTGACCGGCGTGGTGCACGTGGGCAACCGGATCACCGTGCGCCGCCCGATCACCGCCGACGAGACCCTCGACTTCACGACGTACGCCCAGGACCTGCGCCCGCACGACCGGGGGCGGCAGGTGGACGTGGTGCTGGTCGGCTCGGTCGACGGGGAGGAGGTCTGGCGCGGCGTGTCGACGTACCTCGGTCGGGAGCGCAAGCCCGGAGGCGGTGAGCGGCGCCACCAGAGCGGACGCCCCGAGGCGCCGGTCGCCACGGCCCGCTGGCGGGTGGAGCCCCGCGTCGGCACGCGGTACGCGCGCGTCTCCGGGGACCACAACCCGATCCACACCTCCCTGCTCGGGGCGCGGCTGTTCGGCTTCCGCCGACCGATCGCGCACGGCATGTGGAGCAAGGCGCGCTGCCTGGCCGCACTGGAGAACCGGTTGCCGGACGCCTACACCGTCGAGGTCGCCTTCAAGTTGCCTGTACCGCTACCGAGCACGGCGAGCTTCGCCCTGCTACCGGACGGCGGGTTCGCCCTGCACGACTCGCGCGGTCGACCACATCTGGCGGGTCTCGTGAGCTGACGCCCCCGCCGAGTCGGATTCGGGCTTGGCAGGACCCGACCCTGCCGCTGGCCGACCCCCGCAGCCGGTGGTACTGACCTCGGACGGTCCCACCGCTGGCGACAAGACCCCGCACGTCCCACTGCTCGCCCCACCGGCTCTGGCCCGCTCGGTCTGACGCTCGTGGCCACACTCGGGTGATCCGGCGACTCGGCCACCCCGCCGGGTCGCACCCGGCGAGCATGAAGGCATGGATTCCGCGCTCGACCTGCTCCGACAGCTGGTCACCTCACCCTGGGTGTACCTGCTGATCTTCGGGCTCACCGCGGTCGACGCGTTCTTCCCCGCGGTGCCGGGCGAGGCGGCGGTGATCACCGCAGCAGTGCTCGCCGCCAACGGCGGCCACCCCAACCTGGCCCTGGTGATCATCAGCGCCGCCCTCGGTGCGCTCGTGGGTGACCACATCTCGTATGCCGTCGGGCGGGGCGGCGGCGCGCACCGGCTCGCCCGGTTTCCCGCCGGCAGCCGCCGGCAGGCAAGCACCAAGTGGGCCCGACGCGCGGTGGACCGGCGCGGCGGGGTGATCCTGACCACCTCCCGGTACGTGCCGGGTGGCCGGACGGCGGTCACCCTGACCATGGGCGCGGTGCGGTATCCCCGCCGGACGTTCCTGCTCTACGACACGATCGCGGCGATCACCTGGGCGCTGTACTGCGGTCTGCTCGGCTACTTCGGTGGACTGGTCTTCGAGCGCCACCCCATCAAGGGAATCCTCGCCGGGATCGGCCTCTCGGTGGCGATCACGTTCCTGCTGGAGTTGATCCGCTGGCTACGCCGCCGGGCGCGTCGCCACCCCACCCCCCGCCAGTGACCGGGCCGGGGTGGGCTGCCACCGCTCACAGCAGGTCCGCGTCGTGCACCAGGATCGCCAGCTGCACCCGGTTGTCCGCCTGGAGCTTCGCCAGCGCCCGACTGACGTGCGCCTTCACAGTGGCCTCGCTCATCGTGAGCCGCCGGGCGATCTCCGCGTTGCCGCGCCCGCGCGCCACCTCCCGGACGATGTCCAGCTCGCGGTCGGTGAGCCGGGTGAGCCGCTGGCGGGCCGCGTCCCGACGGGCGGGACCACGCTCGGCGAACGAGCTGATCAGTCGCCGGGTCACCGTCGGGGCGAGCATCGCGTTCCCGGCCGCCACCGTGCGGACGGCTGCGGCCAGCTCCCGGGGAGGGGTGTCCTTGAGCAGGAAGCCCACCGCTCCGGCCCGCAACGCCCGGTGCACGTACTCGTCGAGGTCGAAGGTGGTCAACATGACTACCTTGGGGCCGGCGGCGACCACCTCGGGCGCGGCGGTCAGCCCGTCGATGCCCGGCATCCGCACGTCGAGCAGCATCACGTCGGGGCGTAACCGGTGGGCCTGCTCCAGCGCGCCGGCACCGTCCGCCGCCTCGCCCACCACCACGATGTCCGGCGCCGCCTCCAGAATGAGCCGCAGCCCGGTGCGGACCAGTTGCTCGTCGTCGACCACCACCACCCGGATCACGCCGCACCCGCCACCGGGAGCAGGGCACGGACCAGGAACCCACCTTCCACGGGCGCCGCCTCCAGGCGGCCGCCGAGCAGCTCCACCCTCTCGCGCAGCCCGAGCAACCCGTGGCTGGCACCGGGCAGGGCCCGCCCGCCCGTGGACGGGCCGTTGCGGACCGCCACCTCCAACCCGCCCGGCAGGTAGCGCAGGCAGACCGTCGTCTCGGCGTCGGCGGCGTGCTTGCGCACGTTGGTCAGCGCCTCCCGCACCACCCGGTACGCGGTGCGTCCCACAGTTGCCGGCAGCGTCGTCGCCACGCCCTCGTCCCGCCGGGACACCCGCAGCCCGGCGGCGCGGGACTCCCCGATCAGTTCGTCCAGCGCGTCGAGTGCCAGCTCGGGCACCGGGGTGGCCTGTCGCAGCACGCCCAGCACCTCGCGCAGGTCGGTGAGCGCCTGCCGACCCGTCTCGCGGATCAGCGCGGCGGCCTCGACGGTCTCGGGGTGGGTGGCGGTCACCTCCAGCGCCCCGGCGTGCACCACCATCAGCGACACCCGGTGCGCCACCACGTCGTGCATCTCCCGGGCGATCCGGGTCCGCTCCTCGGCGCGGACCCGGTCGGCGCGGGCCTCCTGTTCGCGTTCAAGCCGCTCGGTTCGGTCTCGCAGGGCGGCGAGCGTGTCCCGACGGGCCCGCACCCAGAGGCCGACGACCAGGGGAAGCCCCACCAGGCAGGCGGTCAGCAGCAGCACGTTGCCGAAGGTGGCGGTGGTGAGTCGACGCACACCGCCCACTGCCAGCCCGACCAGCACGCCACCGGTCAGCACCAGGGCGACCCCGACGAGGTACCTGGTGAGCCGGCGGCCACGCAGCCGCAGGCCCGCCTGGTACGAGGCGACCACTCCGGGTGCCGCGGCGGCGAGCACCAGCCAGCTGACCGCGGCGGCCAGGAACAGTGGCCAACGGCGGGTCCGAACCAGGCCGACCGCCCAACCCGAAGCCAGCGCCACAAGCAGTGCGACGACCCCCGGCAACGGCGAGCGGACCCCGATCGCGCCGGTCGCGCTGGCCCATACGGCGGCGGCGACCACGACGGCGAGCAGCAGCGGGGCGTACCGGTCGACGACCCACCGCAGGACGACGGCTTGGGAAACCACGCAGCGAGCGTAGGGCTCCACTGCCGGATCGTGCCGTCCGCGCCCGACAGACCCGGGTGCGGTGGGGGAAGACCCCTACCCGCCGTCCGGGCCGGACGCTACCTAAGTCGTGTCGCTCGGCTGACCACTGGCCGATGGCGGCGGCCGCCGCCGGCACCAGCATCGGGATCATGGACCTGCTCGACCTGCTGCACCAGACAATGTCCTCGCCGTGGGTGTACCTGGCGATCTTCGCGATCGCGGTGCTCGACGGCTTCTTCCCGGTGGTGCCGAGCGAGACCGCAGTGATCACCGCCGGGGTGTTCGCGGCATCCGGCGCGCCATACCTGCCCGCGGTGATCCTGGTTGCCGCCGCCGGGGCTCTCGTCGGCGACCACGTCTCGTACGCCATCGGTCGGCGCGGTGGCGGCCGGCTGATCGACCGGGTGCCGTCCGACGGACGGCGCCGGGCCGCCATCGAGTGGGCCCGTCGGGGGATCGCCAACCGGGGCGGCCTGATCCTCACCGTGGCCCGCTACGTGCCGGGCGGTCGAACCGCGGTCACCCTCACCATGGGAGCCGTCCACTACCCCCGTCGACGCTTCCTGGCCTTCGACGCGCTGGCCGCCGGCTCGTGGGGGCTCTACTCGGCGCTGGTCGGCTACCTCGGCGGGATGGCCTTCGAGCAGGACCCGGTGCGCGGCCTGCTGCTCGGTCTGGGTCTCGCCCTGACGGTGACCCTGGTCGTCGAGGTGGTCCGCTGGCTCCGCAACCGTCGCCGATCCGCGGGACCGGCTCAGACGGCCGAGCCGGTGGGTCGGACACCGGTGCGGTGATGTCCGGGCGGTCAGTCGGCCGGCGGACGCCAGGTGACGCCGTGCAGGAGTTGGCCGGCGCCGAGCCAGGCCACGTTCATCATCCGGGTGGCGGTCTTCTCCGGGTCGGCCTCCGGGTGGTCGGCGAGCCAGTCGGCCAGCGACTCGGTCGCGCCCACCAGGGCGTACGCGACGACCTCCAGGTCGACGGCGGTGACCTCGCGGCCCTCGGCGCGCAGCGCGTGGTCCAGCATCCCGGCGACCACCTCGACCAGCCGGGCCCGCATGGTGGTGAGCTCGCCGGCGAACGGCTGCTCGCCCCGGGCCTGCCGGTAGAGCACGGCCCAGCCGTCGCGGTACGCGCCGACGAAGCCGAAGAACGCCCGCAACCCTCGCCAGAGCCGTTCGTCGGCCGGCAGGTCGGGCGCGGCGGCGCCGGCGATGGCCTGCATCATCCGGGTGCCCTCCCGGTGCAGGCAGGCGACGAAGAGCTCCTCCTTCGTGCCGAGATACGCGTAGACCATCGGCTTGGAGATGCCGGCGTCCTCCGCGATCTCGTCCATGCTGGCGGCGTGGAAGCCACGCCGGGAGAAGACCTTCACGGCCGCGTCGAGCATCTGCTGCTCACGGACGGCCCGTGGCAGGCGCTTGAAGGCGGGAGCGGTGGACACCTTGCGAGCATACCTACTCGTGCGTAGGGTTACGCGCGAGTAGCCAAATCTTCCCGGAAGGCGCGTCTCATGACTGACTTCGACCCGGCCACCTTCGCCAACGTGGGCCCCAAGGAATTCGCCCAGCTGGTCAAGTCCACCCCGGACGACAAGATCGCCCAGGTGATGTCCGGTGATCTGCGCGGCAAGGTCCTGGGCGAGGTGTTCGACCGGATGCCGTCGCTGTTCCGCGCGGACCGGGCCGGCTCCACCAACGCGGTCATCCACTGGGTCATCACCGGTCGCCCGGACGGCGGCAGCGACACCTACGAGGTGGTCATCGCGGACGGCAAGTGCGACGTGAACGAGACCCCGCAGCACGACCCGAAGCTGAGCCTGACCATGGGCCCGGTGGAGTTCCTGAAGATCGTCTCCGGTGGCGCCAACCCGGTGATGATGTTCATGACCGGCAAGTTGAAGGCGAAGGGCGACCTCGGTCTGGCCGCCAACATCGCCAACCTGTTCGACATCCCCAAGGCCTGAGATGGCCGAGTTCTCGCTCGACCTGACCGAGGAACAGCGGGATCTGCGCGACTGGGTGCACGGCTTCGCCGCCGAGGTCGTGCGCCCGGCCGCCGCCGAGTGGGACGCGCGGGAGGACACCCCGTGGCCGGTGATCCAGGAAGCCGCCAAGGTCGGCCTCTACGGCTTCGAGTTCCTCGCCACCTGCTGGGCCGACCCGACGGGGCTCTCCCTGCCCATCGCCAGCGAGGAACTCTTCTGGGGTGACGCCGGCATCGGGCTGAGCATCTTCGGCACCGCGCTCGCCGTCGCCGCCATCTACGGCGCGGGCACCCCCGACCAGATGGTCGAGTGGGTGCCACAGTGCTTCGGCGACGTCGACTCGCCGGCCGTCGCCGCGTTCTGCACCAGCGAGCCGGAGGCCGGCTCCGACGTCGGCGCGATGCGCACCCGGGCGGTCTACGACGAGGCCACCGACGAGTGGGTGCTGACCGGGCAGAAGGCGTACGCCACCAACGGCGGGATCGCCGGGGTGCACGTGGTCACCGCCTCGGTCGACCCCACGCTCGGCTCCCGGGGCCAAGCGGCGTTCGTCGTACCGCCGGGCACCCCCGGCCTGGCCGCCACCCGCAAGCTGCGCAAGCTGGGGCTGCGCGCGTCGCACACCGCCGACGTCTTCCTCGACGACGTACGCGTGCCCGGGCGCTGCCTGCTCGGCGGCCGGGACGCCCTGCTGGAACGCCTGGACCGGGCCCGCTCCGGGCAGCGGGCCAGCGGGCAGGCCGCGATGCGCACCTTCGAGCTGTCCCGACCCACCGTCGGCGCGCAGGCGCTCGGCGTGGCCCGGGCCGCCTACGAGTACGCCCTGGAGTACGCCAAGGAGCGGGTCCAGTTCGGACGGCCGATCATCGAGAACCAGGCGGTCGCGTTCGCGCTGGCCGACATGCGGATGGAGATCGACGCGGCTCGGCTGCTGGTCTGGCGGGCCTCCTGGATGGGCCGCAACAACCGCCCGTTCACCGCCGGCGAGGGGTCGATGTCCAAGCTCAAGGCCGGCGAGGTCGCGGTGTCGGTCACCGAGAAGGCGGTGCAGTTGCTCGGCGGAGCCGGCTTCCTGCGCGACCACCCGGTGGAGCGCTGGTACCGGGACGCGAAGATCTACACCATCTTCGAGGGCACCTCCGAGATCCAGCGGTTGGTGATCTCCCGGGCGATCTCCGGAATGCAGATCCGCTGATCACAGCGGTTGGGCAGCCCGGCGGATCCGGTGCATGATCGACAGCAGAGTCCGAGGATGGGCCCCTCCGGGGGCCCATCCGTGCACCACTGAAGGAGGCCCAAGGGCATGGACCTGCCGTTCGTCGTCGCCACGCTGACCCGACGCGGCCTGCTCACCCCCGGCCGACCCATCCGCGTCGCCGCACAGCTCAACGCCCTGCGCACCTGGGGCTGGAGCCTCGCCGGTGAGCTGCGCCAAGCCGCCGCCCGGGACCCCGGCCGCCCGGCGGTGCTCGACGAGCACGGCACCCAGCTGACCTATCAGGAGCTGCTCGACCGGGCCGAGCGGCTGGCCCGCGCGCTGCGCGCCGCGCTCGGCGTACAGGCCGGCGACCGGATCGGTCTGCTCTGCCGCAACCACCACGGCCTCATCGAGACGATCGTGGCCGCGACCCTGCTCGGCGTGGACTCGGTCCTGGTCAACACCGGCCTGTCCGCCGCGCAACTGGCCACCGTCGCCGAGGAGCAACGACTGCGGGTGCTGGTGCACGACGACGAGTTCGCCGAGCTGGTCCTCGGGCTCCCGGCCGAGCTGCACCGGGTCGACGAGCGCGCCCACGCGGAGCTGATCGCCGGGGCACTGCCGGGCGAGCTGCGCCCACCGGAGCGGGACGGCCGGATCATCGTGCTGACCTCCGGCACCACCGGCTCGCCCAAGGGCGCCCGCCGGCCCACCCCGAACGGCTTCGGCCCGCTGGTGTCCATCATCGACCGGATCCCGCTGCACACCCGGGACACGGTCATGATCGCCGCACCGATCTTCCACACCTGGGGGTACGCGGCGCTCCAAGTGTCCTTCGCGCTGCGGGCCACCATCGTGCTGCACCGCCGCTTCGACCCGGCCGCCACGCTGGCAACGCTCGCCGCGCACGGGTGTGACGCCCTCTTCGCCGTACCGGTGATGCTCCAACGGCTGCTGGAGGTGCCGCCACCGGACCCGCGGCCCGCGCTGAAGGTGGTCGCGGTCAGCGGCTCGGCGCTGCCCGGCGGGCTCGCCCCGGCGTTCATGGATGCCTACGGCGACGTGCTCTACAACCTGTACGGATCGACCGAGGTCTCCTGGGCCTCCATCGCCGGTCCGGTCGACCTGCGGGAGGCACCCACCACCGCCGGCCGACCCCCGCACGGCACCCGGTTGGAGATCCTCGACGACAACGGCGAGCCGGTGCCCGGCGGCCGGGTCGGCCGGATCCTCGTCGGCAACGAGATGCTGTTCGAGGGGTACACGTCAGGCGCGACCCGGGAGACCCACGACGGCCTGCTCGACACGGGCGACCTCGGCCGGGTCAACGCTGACGGCCTGCTCTTCGTCGACGGCCGCGCGGACGACATGATCGTCTCCGGTGGTGAGAACGTCTTCCCGTCCGAGGTGGAGGACCTGCTCGCCCGGCTTCCGCAGGTTCGTGAGGCCGCGGTGATCGGAGTGCCCGACCCGGAGTACGGCCAGCGGCTCGCCGCGTTCCTCGCCCTGCACCCCGGCGAGACGCTCGACCCCGAGGCGGTCCGCGAGTATGTCCGGCACTACCTGGCCCGCTTCTCCGTACCCCGTGACGTGATCTTCGTGAAGTACCTGCCGCGCAACGCCACCGGCAAGGTGGTCAGCCGCGAACTGCGCCGCTACTACGGCTGAGCCCGGTCAGGGATAGAGCGTCAGGCCGGGCGTGGTGGCGATGGCCGTCAACTGCTCCATGCTGATCAACCGCGGCGGGGCGGGATCCAGCGAGCGGGGACCGTCGGGATTCTTGTCGAGGTTCTCTACCATGGTCAGGAAGTTGCTGGTGCTCACCAACACGTGGGTGCCGTCGGTTCGCCACACCTGCGCCGAACGCTGGTCCACCCCCTTGTGCATCGGATTCAGCGCTGTGCTGGTAGTGAGAAGGCTGCCATCCGCAAGACGGGTGCTCGTGCAGCTGCTGCCATCCGTCACGGCATCGCATCCCCGCGGCTCGTCGACACCCGCCGGGCCCAGCGTCACGGACAGATCCTCGACCTGCTCTCCCCTCCTGACTTCCGGGCTGGTCCCGTAGGACGGCGTGCTCGGGGAGTAGCGGAACTGGACCAGGTCACAGGTGGGCTGCCGATTGGTGATTGTCAGCCCGGCCGGCAGGTGCTCCTCCAGGGCCCGTCGCAGCACGCCGGTCAGCCGGGCCACGCCCTCGTCGGGTGGCTCGGTCGGGCGGGCGCGCACCGTGTCGTACGTCTGAAGTGGCGGTTCGGGCCGATTGGACGGCCGTTTCCATTCCGCACAGAGCGACGGGCCGGCGGACGGTGAGCCGCCCGGCAGCTTCAGAGTGTCCGGAACCGGCCCGACCACCAGTGCCGATGTCAGCGCGAGCGCGACAACCGCCGTCCCCGTACCCGCCATCGCCCAAGCACGGTGGCGGCGGTGCTGCCGGTCGTCGGCGATCAGCCGGTCGACGTCGATTCCGGTGGGCGGCGACGACGCCACCGCCGCGCGCATCTGGTCGGAGAGTTCATCCATCGGTGCCTGCCTCCTCGGCTCGCGCCGACGCACCGACGAGGCGCCCCCGCAGCGCCTCGATCGCCCGCGCCGACTGGCTCTTGACGGTGCCCGGGGTACAGCCCAGTTCGCGCGCGGTCTCCTCGACGGACAGGTCGCAGAAGTAGCGCAGCACGAGGACCGCGCGCCGGCGTGGTGGCGGCTCGGCCAGCAGGGCGAGGATGGTCAGCCGGTCCGCCGTGCCCTCGGTGCCGCCGCCCGTCGCCGGACGGTCCGGCACCTCCGCCCAGGCGGCCTCCCGCCGCCAGGGCCGGCGCCGCTCGTCCAACCAGACCCGCAGGAGGGTACGGCGGACGTATGCGTCCGGACTGTCCATCCCGGACACACGGCGCCAGTGCCGGAGCAGCTTCACCAGCGTCGCCGACACGAGGTCGTCGGCCGTGTGCCAGTCACCGCAGAGCAGGTACGCGGTGCGGCGCAGCGGCTCCAGCCGCGCACCCACGTGCTCGCGGTAACCCTCGATGTCGGCCGGCAATCCAGCCACCTCCTCGCCTCACGGTTCAAACGGAGGCGGGACGGGCGAGGGTTGCCCGAATCAGCCGGGAATTCTGATCCGGCCGTCGATTGCAGCGGCGGCGATGTCGGTGCGGTGCTGCGAGCCGGCCAATTCCACCCCGTCCACCAGGGCGTACGCGGCAGCCCGTGCGGCGGCCAGGTCGGTGCCGGTGGCCGTACCGCAGAGCACCCGGCCACCGGCGGAGACCAGGGCCCCGTCGTCGGCTCGGCGGGCGGTGCCGGCGTGGATGATGCCCGGCCGGTCCGCGCCGGTGATCACGTCGCCGGTACGCGGCGCGGCCGGATAGCCCTCGGCCGCGAGCACTACGGTGACCGCGGCGCCGGACCGCCAGCGCAGCGGCGGGTGCCCGGCCAGCGTGCCGGTGGCCGCCGCGTGCAGCAGCCCGCCCAACGGCGTCTCCAGCAGCGCCAGCACCACCTGGGTCTCCGGATCGCCGAACCGGGCGTTGAACTCGATCACCCGGGGGCCCGCAGCGGTCATCGCGAGCCCGACGTAGAGCAGGCCGCCGAACGGGGTGCCGCGGCGGCGCAACTCGCCCAGGGTGGGGTGGACCACGTCGCGCATGACCTCGTCGACCAGGCCGGGCGAGGCCCAGGGCAGCGGCGCATACGCGCCCATGCCTCCAGTGTTCGGGCCGGTGTCGCCGTCGCCGATCCGCTTGAAGTCCTGCGCGGGCAGCAGCGGCAGCGCCGCCTCGCCGTCGGTCACCACGAAGAGGCTGACCTCCGGCCCGTCGAGGAACTCCTCGACCACGACCCGGCCACACTCGCGGGCGTGCGCCAGCGCGACGGACCGGTCGTCGGTGACCACCACGCCCTTACCGGCGGCGAGCCCGTCGTCCTTCACCACGTACGGCGCGCCGAACTCGTCCAGCGCCCGTCCGGTGCTCTCGTCATCCGTGCAGGTGTAGGCCCGCGCGGTCGGGACACCGGCGGCGGTCATCACGTCCTTGGCGAACGTCTTGGAACCCTCCAGCCGGGCAGCCTCGGCCGACGGCCCGAACACGGCGATGCCCTTGGCGCGTACCGCGTCGGCGACCCCGGCGACCAGCGGCGCCTCCGGCCCGATCACCACGAGGTCCGCCGCGGTCTCCACGGCCAGCGCGGCCACCGCGGCCGGGTCGGTCGGAGTCACCGCCCGCAGCTCGGCCACGCTGGCGATCCCCGGATTGCCCGGCGCCGCGATCAGCGCGGTAACGGCCGAATCGTTGGCCAACCCGAGCGCGAGCGCATGCTCCCGCCCCCCACCACCCACCAGAAGAACCCGCACGACCCAGGATCCTACTGTCCCCCACCCCCACCCCCGTTGATCATGGGGTTGGCGGGCCCATTGGCGATCCACTGAGCCGCCAACCTCATGATCGACGAGAGCGGGCGGCGGCGAGGGCTTGGCGGACTGTCCAGGGGATGTAGTCCGGCTGGAGGGTGTCCGACCAGGTGAAGCGGAGGACGGTCCAACCGGCGTTGACCAGGCGGTTCTGACGGCGGCGGTCGGCGAAGGCCGCCTGCGGCGAGGCGTGCGCGTCCCGGCCGTCGGCCTCTGCGATCACCCGCGGGGCGCGCCAGCCGAGGTCGCCGATTCCGAGCAGATAGCCGTCGACGTCGCGGATCTCTAGCTGCAACGCGTCGGGCGGCACTGCCGTCGACGCAGCGGAGTCGGGTACGGGTCTCCAGCGGCGACTGCGCCCGCCCGTCCGCCTCTGCCAGACAGACCCGCGCCGCGACCGCACCCCGCCGGCCGCAAATCAGGCTCGGGATCATCGCCAGTTGCGCTGAGGTGAGCCGGCCCTGGTTCAGTGCTGAGTCGAGGACGGAGACCGCTGGGTAACGATCGACTTGGAGAATGACGTCGGAGACGTTCTGGAGCGGGGAGGTGGCACGGACACCCGCGACCACGGTGATGTCGCCGGGACCGACGGTCAACTGGTGCACGACGAGCCACGGCGCCAAAGCGCGCTGGGATCGTGGCCGGTCAATCGCAACCGAGACGTGAACCTGCGAAGCCCGGCGAAGCCCCGCGATGCCGTACAGCTCCAGTGCGGTGTCGAAGACAGCGAAGGCACCTGGGCCAAGGCTTGTCACTGCTGCCCGAACCCGCGCCCGGTGCAATGCCGCGTCACTCAACTCGGCGGTCGGCACGAAACAGCTCCGGACGAGGCGTTGCCACCTGCCGGATCGGCAAAGCTGTCGGACCTGGTCCCGGGTCAGGCCGGCGCGTAACGCTTGCGCCAGGGTGACCATCCCATCCTGCTCGGCCGCGACGTCGCGAAGAAGCTGGTGTGGTCCCACCGCCCCACTCTGCCCACGCACCCCACCCCACCAAAGCCCCTGTGGATAACCCCCACAACCCTGTGGAGAACCAGTTCCCACACAGTTGACCAAGAGGTTCGCGTCAGTTTGGAGCCGGATCCTGACGCAAACCTCTTGATCAGCGGGGTGAGAGGCCGGGGGGCCGGGGGCCCGGGGTGGGGTTAGGGGAGGAGGGGGTGGAGGAGGACGTTTTCGTCGCGGCCGGGGCCTACGCCTACGACGCTGACTCTGGTGTTGCAGAGTTCCTCTACGCGGGCGATGTAGCGGCGGGCGTTCTCCGGCAGTTCGTCAGCCGTGCGGGCCTTGGTGATGTCTTCCCACCAGCCGTCGAGCTCCTCGTACACGGGCGTGGCGTGGTGGAAGTCCGTCTGGCTCATCGGCATGTCGTCGACCCGGACGCCGTTGATCTCGTAGCCGACGCAGATCGGCACCTTGGGCAGCCCGGTGAGCACGTCCAGCTTGGTGATGACCAGGTCGGTGACGCCGTTGAGGCGGCAGGCGTACCGGGCGACCACCGCGTCGAACCACCCGCACCGGCGTTCCCGCCCGGTGGTCGTGCCGTACTCCGCGCCGATCTTGCGGAGGTGCTCGCCGCTGGCGTCGAACAGTTCGGTCGGGAACGGGCCCGCGCCGACCCGGGTGGTGTACGCCTTGCTCACCGCGATCACCTTGCTGATCGCGGTCGGCGGGATGCCGGCACCCACGCAGGCGCCACCGGCCGTCGGGTTGGATGACGTCACGAAGGGGTACGTGCCGTGGTCCATGTCGAGCATGGTGGCCTGGGCGCCCTCGAGCAGCACCGTCTCGTGCCGGTCCAGCGCGTCCCAGAGCATCGCCCGGGTTTCGGCGATGTACGGCTTGAGCCGCTCCGCGTATCCCAGGTACTCCTCGACGGTCGCCTCGAGGTCGATCGCCTTGCGGTTGTAGACCTTGAAGAGGATCTGGTTCTTCTCGCGCAGCGCGAGTTCCAGCTTCTTGCGCAGGATGCCCGGGTCGAGCAGGTCCTGGAGCCGGATGCCGATCCGGGCCACCTTGTCGCCGTACGCCGGGCCGATGCCCCGGCCGGTGGTGCCGATCCGGGACGAGCCGAGGTACCGCTCGATCACCCGGTCCAGCGCCCGGTGGTGCGGCATGATCAGGTGCGCGTCGCCGGAGATCCGCAACCGGGACACGTCCACGCCCCGCTCGGCCAGCCCGTCGATCTCGGTGAGCAGCACCTTCGGGTCGACCACCACGCCGTTGCCGATGACGATCATCGCGCTCGGCGAGAGCGCGCCGGAGGGCATCAGGTGCAGTGCGTACTTCTGGCCGTCCGGGGTGATCACCGTGTGGCCCGCGTTGTTGCCACCGGAGTAGCGCACGACGTAGTCGACCCGCTCACCCAGCAGGTCGGTAACCTTGCCCTTGCCCTCGTCGCCCCACTGAGCGCCGAGGAGCACGATCGCTGGCATCTTTTCCGCCTCCAGAAGGCTCGGGTGCCAGGTGGCGACCGGTTGGCGAGCCCGGGGTGTCAGGTTAACAAGTAGTGACGGCGCGGCCGGCAGGGGTCGCGGCGAGAGGCAGGAGGCTCCTTCGGTGTACGACGTGGTGCTGCTCACCCTCGGTTCGGAGCGGGACGCTTCCGGGGGGTGCGGCAGCGGCGGGACCTGCTGCGGCGGTGCGACCGGAGCCGACACCGACCCGGTAACCGGCGGTGACACGACCGGCGGTGACACGACCGGCGGTGACACGACGGGTGACGGCGGTGGGGCGCGGGGCGATGCGGACGGGTGCGCCACCGAGCGGCCCCGGGTGCCGGTGCTGGCCTGCGCCGACGCCCTGACCGCCCGGGGCGCCCGGGTGCAGACGGTCACCGCGCGTTCGGACGCCGAGATCGACGAGGCGCTGTCCCGTCTCGACGGTCCGCCGCGCCCGGACGGCCTCACCTGGCCGGACCCGGACGGCAAGACCCGGCTGGTCGTCGCCACGGCCAGCGACGGGCAGTTGCGCGCAGTGCTGCGCCGGCTGGTCCGGCGGTACGCGCCAGCGCCGAGCCGCCGCCCGGCGGACCTGCCCGCTGATCGAACCCTGCCCGACCTGCCCCCGGTTGCCGTACTCCCGCTCGACCCGGCGCGCGGCGGCACCCACCGGGACCTGGCCGCGCAGCTCGGGCTGCCCCGCGACCCCGCTGCGGTGGCCGCCGCGGTGCTGGACGGCACGCCGCGCCGGCTGGATCTGCTGCGAAACGACGGCGGCTCGGTGACCCTGGACGGCGCCCTGTTCGGCGCCGCCGACGACGCCGGCCGGCCGCTGCACTGGCGGGCCCGGGTCGAGGTGGACGACACCGTCCTCACCGACGGTGACGAACTGTTGCTGGCCTGTGCGATCGGTAACGCCGGTGGGTACGCGATGCTCGACGACGTGACGCTGCTGGCCGCGCCGGACCCGGCCGACGGCCAGGTCGAGGTCGCGGTGGCCGTGCCGGTGGTCGGCCGCTCGGCGCTGGGCAGGAAGCGGGTACGCCTGGAGGTGCGGCGTGCTCGCGGGCGGGCGGTGTCGGTGCTGCCCCGGGAGGGAAAGGTGCCCTACCTCGACGACGGTGTCGAAGGCGAGCTGACCCGGAAGCGGTCCTGGTGGATCGAACCGGGCGCCTGGGCGATCTGGGCGATCTGACCCCGGCTGCGCCGACCGACCCTCGTCGGCCGGTGGGCCTATCCTCGCAGGAGGACTGGGGAGGAACCGTAATGGACGAGAACGCCGACCGGGCGCAGCTGCCCGGCCAGCAGCCGGTGCCGGAGCGGGACATCGAACCACTCTGGCCACCGGATCCGGCCGACCCGGGAGCGGATGCCGCGGCACCGCCATGGGCGTCGATCTCCGAGCAGCGAGGTGGCCCGCCGTCGGCCGCACCGCCGTCGACCGTGCCGCCACCTGTGGCCGCGCCGCCGATGGGCCGTCCTCCGGTACCCGGGCAGCCCGGGGCAGCGGCGCGGACTCCACCGTCACCGTCCGACTATCCGTCGCTCACGGGTGCCGTGCCGGCGCCCGGCGGCTGGGGCGTCACCGGCCCCTCCGGCGGCGCGTCGGGCTGGGCCCCGGCCCGGCCGAGTTGGCCACCGCCGGCCGACCCACCGACCCCCGACGCTCCCGGCGGGACGGCTGACGACGCCCGACCGACGCCGTCGACCACCGGTGCCGCGCCCAGCACCCCGGCGACCGGCCCAGCCCCATCGACCGGCCCTACCCCGGCTACCAGCCCGGCCCCGGCTACCAGCCCTGCCCCGGCGACCGGCGCGGTGGTCGGGGCCGCCGGTTCGGCGACCGGCTCGACCAGGCCCGCGAGCAGCAGCACCGACACACCCGGCGGCAACGGTGGCCCGGCCAGCGCCGCGACACCGAGCACCGCGCTGACGGCCACGAACAGCCCGCCCGGGCCGGCAGGCAACGCGTCCGCGGCAGCCAGCTCCACGCCCGAGGCGGCCAGCGCCACGCCGCAGGCACCCGGCCCCGCGCCACAGGCAGCCAGCCTCGCGCCGCAGGCGGCCGGTCCCACGTTCGAGGCAGCCAGCGCCACTCCGCAGGCAGCCGGTCCCGCGCCGCAGGCAGCCACTCTGCCCGGGTCGGAGCCTTCCGCGTCGGGAACGGCACCGGGGCGGGCCGACAATCCGGGTCCGGTCGCCGTCCCGGCCCCGCCGATCGTGCCGGGTGGCGTCGACCTGGACCTGCCGTTCTCCCTGGACCGCCCGGCGGCGTCCGCCGCGCCCGCCGCCGGCCCGGATCCGGTCGCACCGGCAGCACACGAAGTCGCGACCGCGGACCCCACCACGGCTGGGCCGGCGGCGAGCCGGGCCGGCACCGGTGAGGACGGATCTGCCGGAACGGCACGGCCGGCGACCGAGTCGCCCTGGGCGTATCCGCCGCAGCGGCCGGCCGGCGCGACCGGGACGGCCCACGACGAGGCGGCCGCCGGAACGCCGCCGGTCCCCGCGCCTCCCGTCCCACCGCCACCGCACCCGGCCGCCCCGAACGCCGGGCCCGGCCAGACGCACCCCGGCCAGACGTATCCCGGCCAGACGTATCCCGGCCAGGCGTATCCCGGCCAGGCGTACCCGCCGGCGATCCCCGGTCAGGCCGGCCCGGCACCGATCCCGCCCCCGCCCGGCCCGACGCAGTTCGCCGAGCCGCCGCACGGCAGCCCGGCGCCGCAGCAGGCTGGCCCGGTGGCCCCGCCTCCGGGGCCGTTCCCGCCGTCGCCGGGCTGGTATCCGCCACCCTGGCAGCAGAGCGCCCCCGGAGCACCCCCAGCGCAGCCGCAGTCGTATCAGGAGGCCGCGGGGGTGACCCGGGTGCCGGCCACCGGCTATCCGGACGCCACCTGGGAGCCGGAGACCACCGCGGCGCCGACCGCGGAGGACTTCGCCCGGCGCCGACAGGTACGGCCGGCCGATCCGGTGGCCACGATGGGCGTCCGCGCGGTGGTCAACAAGATGGGGCTGCTCCGGCTGGCTCCCGGGCGGCACGAGCAGGAGCTCAAGCGGGACATCGAGATGGTGCGCCGCAACTTCGGCGGGCTGCGGCAGGTGACCGTGGTCAATCCCAAGGGCGGCGCCGGAAAGACCGTGGCCATCCTGCTGCTCGCGATGACGTTCGGCCAGAAGCGCGGCGGCTACGTGCTGGCCTGGGACAACAACGAGACCCAGGGCACTCTCGGGATGCGGGCCCAACAGGACTTCCACTCCCGCACGGTGCGCGACATGCTGCGCGACCTCGGGCAGTTCCAGGGCGCCCACGGGCGGGTCGGCGATCTGTCGCAGTACGTCCGCTCGCAGGGCGAGGGGATGTTCGACGTGCTCGCCTCGGACGAGTCGGCCACCGGCGGCGAGATGCTCACCGCGGCCGCGTTCGCCGAGATCCGCGAGGTGGTCAGCCGGTTCTACAAGCTGATCTTCGTGGACACCGGGAACAACGTCCGGGCGCAGAACTGGCAGGCCTCGATGGACGCCACCGACCAACTGGTCGTCACCATGTCCGCCCGTAACGACTCGGCGGAGACGGCCGCCCGGATGCTCGACCACCTCGAGCAGAGCGGCCGGCAACGGCTGGTCCGGCAGGCGGTGACGGTGGTGTCGATGCCACCGTCCCGCAAGGAGATCGACCTACCGGCCATCCAGGAGCACTTCGCGGCCCGGACCAGGGCGGTGCTGCTGGCGCCGTACGAGCGGCTCATCGACAGCGGCGAGCCGATCCGGTACGGGGGGCTCTCCTCGGCCACCCGGGACGCCTGGCTCAAGATCGCCGCCGCGGTCGCCGAGGGTCTGTAGCCCGCCGTCGGCCGGCCCGGACGTGTGCCGGACCGGCCGTCGGGTCGGGTGTCAGTTGCTGGCCAGCGCGTCCGCCGCCGCCGGGTCACAGTCGCGGAGGAACTGGGCGCAGCGGGCCGCCTCGTCGGCCTCGCCGATCTCGTCGGCGGCCCGGGAGAGCACGTACAGGCAGCGGAGGAAGCCCTGGTTCGGCTCGTGCGACCACGGCACCGGGCCGTGGCCCTTCCAGCCGCTGCGGCGCAGCTGGTCCAGGCCCCGGTGGTAGCCGGTGCGCGCGTAGGCGTACGCCGTCACCACCTGGCCCTGCGCGAACGACCGGGCCGCGAGCTCGGCCCAGGCGGCGCTGTAGGTCGGGAATCGGGCCGCCACCTCGGCGTACGCCTGGTCGCTGGCTGCCTGTTCGGCGGCGGCCAGGGCTGCGTCGGCCTCGTGGTTCGCGGGTAGGAGGGTGGCCGGTGGCTCTGGCAACAGGTTCTGCATCGTCCCATTCAACCCGCTGGACAGGGCGACACGCGAGCGGGTCGGCCGACGTGCTCCGCTGAACGGCTGAGGAGTTGGTCACGCCTGCGGCCTATGCCGCCGCCAGGTGTTTTCCACTACAACTAATGGTCCGGAGCCTCCCCAGGACCCGGTTACGCAGGAGCCCGGTGGCCACGGCCGCCGGGCTCCTGTCGGTTCCGCCCCGGCCCGGGGTTTGGCTGGTCCCGGCGGACGGGCAGGATGGCCGGGTGCCGACCCCACCTCCCGCGGACATCATCGAGCCGCACCTGCACGTCAACGAGGTCCAGACCCGCGACGAGTTCGACCAGCAGCTGGCCACCGGCCGCCTGACCGGCCTGACCGTGCAGGGGCTCCGCCTCGACCTGGCCCCGGTGCCCGACCTGACCGGCGTCGAGGTCACCGGCACCCTCTTCGTCGGCTGCCGGTTCGCCTCCCGGGAGGTCGGCGCCGACCTGGTCCGGCGTGGGGCGAACGTCGTGCCGCCGTTCTCCGGGCTGCCGTACCCGACCCAACCGGCGCACCTCTACACCCCGGAGGAGCTGGCCGCCGGGTTCGCCGAGGGCGGGTTCACCGGGATGTACGACACCCGGGTGTACGAGCACTACCGGGCGCACGGCGGCGCGCTGCCGGACGTCAAGGAGGCGCTCGGTCAGCGTCTGCACGACCACGGCGTGGACAACGCGTTGACCGACGCCACCCGGGCCTGGCTGGACGAGCACGGGCCGCAGTCGGTGGTGGGCATCATGGGCGGGCACGCGGTGCGGCGCGGCAGCCCGGCGTACCGGATGGCGGCCGTGCTGGGTTGGGAGCTGGCCCGGGCCGACCGGCTGGTGGTGACCGGCGGCGGTCCCGGGGTGATGGAGGCGGCGAACCTCGGCGCCTACCTGGCGGACCAGCCGGCGGCGGAGTTGACCGCGGCGATCGACCTGCTGGCCACCGCGCCCGACTTCACCGACCACCAGCGGTACACCGCCGTGGCGCTGACGGTCCGGCAGCGGTACGCGGGCGTGCCCCGGCAGCGCGGCGCCGACGCGGGATGGGCGCGGGCCGGCGGGCTGGCCATCCCGACCTGGCTGTACGGGCACGAGCCGGCGAACCTGTTCGCGGGGCGGATCGCCAAGTACTTCTCGAACGCGATCCGGGAGGACACCATCCTGCGGCTCGCCCGGGGTGGCATCGTGTTCGCCCCCGGGCGGGCGGGCACGGTGCAGGAGGTGTTCCAGGCGGCGACCAAGACCTACTACGGCACCGACGGTGTCAGCGGCGCCTACGTCTTCCTCGACCGGGCGTACTGGACCCGGGAGCTGCCGGTGGAGGCGCTGTTGCGCCCGCTGCTGGCCGCGTCCCCGTTCGGCGACCTGTCGTCGACGATCCACCTGACCGACGACGTCCGCGAGGCCGTCCGCCTGCTCACCGCGTCCGCCTGACGAAACGACGACGGCCGGCTCCCCGAGGGGGCCGGCCGTCGGTGGGACGTCGTTACTTGGACATCGTGGTGCCGGTGGAGCGCAGGTGCTCGCACGCCTCGACGACCCGGGCGGCCAGGCCGGCCTCGGCGGCCTTGCCCCAGGTACGCGGGTCGTACTGCTTCTTGTTGCCGACCTCGCCGTCGATCTTCAGCACGCCGTCGTAGTTGCGGAGCATGTGGTCCGCGACGGGCCGGGTGAAGGCGTACTGGGTGTCGGTGTCGATGTTCATCTTCACCACGCCGTAGTCCAGCGCCTCGCGGATCTCGCTCAGCAGGGAGCCCGAGCCGCCATGGAAGACCAGGCTGAGCGGCTTGTCCTTGCCGTACTTCGCGCCGACCGCGTCCTGGATCTGCTTGAGGATCTCCGGCCGGAGCTTGACGTTGCCCGGCTTGTAGACGCCGTGCACGTTGCCGAAGGTCAGGGCCGCCATGTAGCGGCCCTTCTCGCCGAGGCCGAGCGCCTCGACCATGGCCAGGCCATCCTCGACGGTGGTGTAGAGCTTGTCGTTGATGGCGTTCTCGACGCCATCTTCCTCGCCACCGACGACGCCGACCTCGATCTCAAGGACGATCTTGCCCTTGGCGGCCTCGTCGAGGAGCTGGGAGGCGATCTGCAGGTTCTCCGCCACCGGCACGGCCGAGCCGTCCCACATGTGCGACTGGTACAGCGGCTGCTCGCCCCGCTTGACCCGCTCCTGCGAGATGCCCATCAGCGGCCGGACGAAGCCGTCCAGCTTGTCCTTCGGGCAGTGGTCGGTGTGCAGCGCGATGTTGACCGGGTACTTCTTGGCCACCTCGTGCGCGTACGCGGCGAACGCCACCGCGCCGGTGACCATGTCCTTGATCGAGGGGCCGGACAGGTACTCGGCGCCACCGGTCGAGACCTGGATGATGCCGTCGCTCTCCGCGTCGGCGAAGCCCTTGAGCGCCGCGTTCAGCGTCTGGGAGGAGGTGACATTGATCGCGGGGTACGCGTACCGGCCAGCCTTGGCGCGGTCCAGCATCTCCGCGTAAGCCTCGGGGGAAGCGATGGGCATATCGAACGCTCCTTACTTACCACTCTCGGCCGTGCTGGCCGCTGTTGTTCACGGGTGCGCCGGACCGCGCTGTCCTCCGCCCGGCAGTATCCCGTAGGTGAGGTGCGCCGAAACAACCGACCCGGCCCTGGCCCACCCGTCGGGCGGTGGCAAGGGATCCGGTCACCGGTTGCCCAGGCGGTCCGGCACGATGACGCTGATCAGCCAGGTGACCACGGTCATCACGATGGCGCCCCAGAACGCCGCCCAGAAACCGTCCACCTGGAACGGCAGGTCGAGCCCGCGGGCGATCCGGTCGGTGAGCAGGAACAGCAGCGCGTTGACCACCAGCGCGAACAGGCCCAGGGTCAGCAGGTAGAACACGCAACCGACGACCTTGATCACCGGTTTGAGCACCGCGTTGATCACGCCGAAGATCAGCGCGACCACGATCAGCGTGAGCACGGTGTTGCCACCCGAGCGTCCGTGCACCTCGACCCCGGGCACGATCAGCGTGGTCACCCACAACGCGACCGCGGTGATCGCCAGCCGGATGAGGAAGCCCACGGCCCCATCCTGGCACCGGGCCGCGCCGCCCATGGGTGATTCGACCGACTCGACTTCCGCGCGGCGCCGGCACAGCCCGTACGGTGGGTGGGAACCGTGCACCGAGCCCCCGGGAGGAACGATGGGTCAGCCCGATGAGGACTTCACCCCCGGCGACCACCTCGCCCCGGACGAACGCGACCCCGAGGCGGAGCCGGCCGACGCGGTCGAGCAGGCCGCGGTGGTCGGCCCCGCCGACGTCGACGGCGAGCCGCACCGCGGCCTGGAGGTCGACGACTGGGACGCGATGGAGCAGGCCCGGGTGGTCACCGGGGACGAGGACGACTACCGCTGAATCAGCGGCCGGCGTCGACCAGCTTCGGGTGACGGGCCGTCCATTCGTCGAGCCGGTCCTCCCGCAGCGCGGTCAGGAACTCCGGGGCGAGCTTCGGGTTGAGGCGCAGGTACCGGTCCTGCCCTGTCGGCTCGACGACCGGCAGGCTGAGCCCGACCGGCTCGACCGATCGCAGCGCGGGGACGAGCCGCAGCAGGTCCAGCACGGCGGCCCGGTCGGGTGACACCACGAGGTCCGGGCCGACGGCGGCCAGCAGTCTGGTGAGGCGTACCGGATCGGTGAGCACGCCCTGGTCGGTGGCCTGGCGGACCAGACCGGCAGCGAAGAGCCGGGCGTTCCGGTCCCGGTCGTGGCCGCCCTCGGGCAGACCGTAGCGCTGGCGGAGCAGGTCGACCGACGCGGCGCCGCCGAGACGCTGACAGCCCGCCGGGAAGACCCGCTTCGTGTGGACGGAGAGCACCCGCTCGGGCAGACAGACCGGCACTCCGCCCACGGCGTCGGTCAGCGCGCGCACGGTGGGGTACGTCAGCACCACACCAGCGTCCACCCGGATCCCGGTCAACTCGGTCACCGTACGCCGAGTCAGCTCGTAACCCTTGGTCATCTCCGGCCGGGTGAACCCGGCACCGAACGGAAACGCGGCGTTCAACTTGTTGGTGCCGTAGCCCGGGATCGGCACCCCCAGGTCACGCGGCAGCGAGATCAGGTACGGACGACTGTGGTCGGCCGGGATGTGCACCAACAGCATCGCGTCAGTTCGCGACACCTCCCGCCGGTCGCCGTCGAGGCCGAGCAGCAGGATGTTCAGCGCGCCCGTCGGCACCGGCCGACCGGACTCGCCGATCAGATCGGCGGCGGGCGGCGGTCCGGCGCGCTCCGGAGTCAGCAGGGGCACCCCGATCCCCAGTGCACCGAGCAGCGCCAACGCCGCACTGCCGGCCTGCCACCGGCGGCGACGACGCCGCCGCCGGGTCACCAGGCGGTCGATCGTGGCCCGCAGCGGACCGGTCGGCGGGGTCATCGGTTCGTGCCGGGCGAAGGCGGCACGCAGGTCATCCTCGATCATGTTCACGCCTCCACGTACTCGGCCCGGAGCGTGGCCAGGGCCCGGGAGATGGACGAACGTACGGTCCCGACGGCGCAGCCGAGGATGTCGGCGATCTCGGCGTCGGGCAGGTCCTCGTAGTAGCGCAGCACCAGGGTGGCCCGTTGCCGGCGCGGCAGCCGGGACAGCCAGGACCAGATCTGGTCCCGGTCGACGGCGGACTGGGCGTGGTCGACGGGTGCCGCCAGCGCCTCATCGGGCTCCCCGCGCAGCAGCACCCGGCGCATCCAGGAACCGCGCTTCCAGTCGACGTACTGGTTGGTGAGCATCCGGCGCACGTAGCGCTCGGGTGAGTCCGCTCGGGCGACCCGTCGCCAGTTGAGCTGGACCCGGACCATCGTCTCCTGCACCAGATCCTGCGCCTGGTGCGGATCGCCGGTGAGCATCACCGCGTACCGCAGCAGCGGGGCCAGTCGCGTGTCCGCGAACTCCTCGTACGTCACTGCACCTCCCGGGGCTCCTGCCTCAGATGACGGAAGCGGGGCGATCGAACGTTGCGGTGACGCCGATCAACCTTTCGGCCGGTCTTGGCATTCGGGGCGGCGGCCAACCTTAGCGATTCCTTAGGATCCGCAGGCTCCACCTGAATCCCCCACTGGAGGAACCCCCACATGCTCACCCACTCCACCCGGCGTTTGCTCGCCGGACTGGGCGTAGCAGGCGCGTTCGTCGCCGCCTCCGCCAGTCCGGCCATCGCCGATCCGGCTGCCGAATTCGACCTCTACTTCCAGGACGTCACCGTCGCGGCCGACTCGCCCGGCGTCGTCCGGGGGCCGAAGCTGTTCGGCTCTGAGCCGACCGTCCTCAACGAGGTCACCGTCCGCTACGACTACCGCTCACTGGCCGACAAGATCACCTTGGCCGGCGACACGGGCAACGACTGCTCCGCCGACGATGCCGGAGTGCTGGTCTGCACGGAACCTTTCCCGGTGGTCGTCGACGAGCTGTACGGAGGATTCCTCGGGGACGTCATCATCGCCCCGACCGACAAAGCGGCTACCGGCGACGCCGGCGAGCTGAAGGTCAGCCTCCAGACCGCCGGCAAGGACGTCGCCAACTACGTCTCCCGCATCCGCGTCGGCGAGGGCGTCGACCTGGCGGGCGGACCCGAAACCCAGGTCAAGGCAGCGCCCGGTGCCGCGTTCCAGGCCCCGCTGACTGTCCGCAACGTCGGCAAGACCGACATCGAGGGTGTGGTGGCGTTGTTCGACAACGACTACGGCATCCGGACCAAGGAGCGGTTCGACAACTGCTACTACGCCGAGGACTTCCTGTTCGCCTGCGAGTTCGACGAGAAGATTCCGGTCGGTGAGGGCGCTACGACGACCCTGAACTACGAGCTGGCCAAGGACACCTACGCACCGAGCACCGAGTTCGGCGACATCTGGTTCATGACCACGGGAGACTTCGAGGACTTCGCCGGCGTCCGCGAGGAGGCCGGCGCCAAGGCGGCCCGCCTGGGTACGGGCAAGACCTTGTCGCTGACCCAGGCCCCGGGTGCGAGCCGCGCCATGCAGACGGACACCGACCCGAGCAACAACCACAGTGCGCTGCGGGTGGAGGTCACCGGCAAGAACGGTACGGACCTGGAGGCCGTCGGCGCCAAGTTCACCGGCGCCAAGGGTGCGGTGGTGACCGCCGCCCTTGGTTTCCGCAACAACGGCCCGGCCACCCTGGAGTACATCCGCACCGAGACCGACGTCACCTTCGTCGACGTCACGGTGCCGACCGGCACCACCGCGGTGGAGGTGCCGGCCGAGTGCGCCCCGCGTACCGGTGAGGACGCGGAGTGGGAGGACGCCGGGACTCCCGGCGCTGCCGAATACCGCTGCTATCCCGGGCCGTTCGCCCCGGCCGGCGAGGAACTGACCGGCGAGTTCAAGTTCCGTATCGACAAGGTCATCGCCAACGCCACCGGCGCGGTGAAGGTCAACGTCCCGTGCGAGTGCGAGGGCGGCTTCTACGCCGACCTGAAGCCGGCCAACGACACCGCCAAGATCCTGGTGAACGCGTCCGGCGACCAGGGCGACCAGGGCGACCAGGGCGACCAGGATGGCAGCGGCGGCCAGGGTGGTGACGACGGTGGCGCGCTGCCGATCACCGGCCAGTCCACCGGCCTGATCGCCGGCATCGGCGCGCTGCTGCTCGCCGCGGGCGTCGGCGGCTACCTGGTGGCCAAGCGCCGCCGGACCCGCTTCGTCGCCTGATCCAACCCGCACCACCGGTGCCCCGCCGACCATCCCGGTCGGCGGGGCACCGTCGTTGCGACACCCTTCGCCTCGGGGGATGCGCCAGCGGGTGGTGTGGGTACGGTCCGGCGCGGCAAGAGACGCGGTCTTCGGTACCCTTTGTGGCCGTGGACACAGCTGAGAAGACCCGCACGCTCGCGGAGAGCGTCGCCCTGAACCCGCTCGATCCCAAGGAGCTGTTGCAGACCTTCGGGCTGATCGGCGTCTGGGTGATCCTCTTCGCCGAGACCGGCCTGCTGGTGGGCTTCTTCTTCCCGGGCGACTCGCTGCTGTTCCTGGCCGGGGTGGCCGCCTCGCCCGTGGCGGACGCCATCTTCGGCGACGGCACCCGACTCTCCCTGGCCGGCCTGCTGATCGGCGGTCCGATCTGCGCGATCGTCGGCGCCCAGGTGGGGCACTGGCTCGGCGCGCGGTACGGCCGGCGGATGTTCGAGCGGCCCAACTCCCGGCTCTTCAAGAAGGAGTACGTGGAGAAGGCGGAGTACTACTTCCAGAAGTTCGGCCCGGCGAAGGCCGTGGTGCTGGCCCGCTTCATCCCGATCGTCCGGACGTTCCTCAACCCGGTCGCCGGCGCGCTCGGCATGCCGGCCCGGCAGTTCCTGCTCTGGAACATCGTCGGCGCGGTGCTGTGGGTGGACGGCATCCTGCTGATCGGCTACCTGCTGGCCGAGCAGATCTACCAGGCCATCGGGGACAAGATCGACCACTACATCCTGCCGGTGGTGGCCCTGATCATCGTGATCTCGGTGCTGCCGATCTTCTTCGAGTTCCTCCGCGACCGGCGGGCACGCAAGCGTGGCGAGGCGGTCGCGGTGGTCGCGGCGGCCAGCGCCGTCGGCGCGGTCGAAGCAGTCCGCGAGACGTTCGACCACGACGAGCACCCGCACGGCCGCCAGCGTCCGGAGCACGGGCAGGAGCGCTGAACCCTGGGTACGACGACGGCCGGCCCCCTGGTGAGGGGGTCGGCCGTCGGCATGTCGGACCCGGCCTCCGGCGGTGCGGCCGGGGACGAGCAGGCGTCACCGAGCGGTGGCGCCACCCCTGGCTCGCCACCGAACACCATCCCGGCGCGGGACGGCGTGCAGCGCCTGCTTCAGCGGGCCTTCTTGGTGGCCCGCTTACGCGGCGGGGTCAGCAGGTCGGCGATCGTCGCGATCGCACTCGGGACCAGCCGGTAGTACGCCCAGACACCGCGCTTCTCCCGCTCCAGCAAGCCGGCCTCGGTGAGGATACGCAGGTGGTGACTGACCGTCGGCTGAGAGAGGCCGAGCGGCGCCGTCAGGTCACAGACGCACGCCTCGCCCTCAGGGGCCGACTGGATCAGGCTGAGCAGCCGCAACCGAGCGGGATCGGCAAGGGCCTTGAGGACCCCCGCGAGACGCTCGGCATCGGCACGTTCGATCGGCTCACCGGCAAGCGGCGAGATCTGAGGCATAGTCATTTCGGCCAACGCAGTTCCCACGTATTCCATCCTTCCACCAGCAGCATCGATCCGCCTGCATATCAGCAGATCCGAATCGGCAAACTTTTACGCCACAAGGCCGAGGTCAGCCAACGTATAGGCCGCCCTGTACGGCAATCCGGCGGCTCGCACCGCGTCGCCGGCGCCTCGATCAACAATAACCGCCACGCCCACGACTTCAGCCCCGGCCTCACGAAGCGCCTCGACCGCGGTCAACACACTTCCGCCTGTCGTGGACGTATCCTCCACCGCCAACACTCGGCGGCCGACCACCTCCGGTCCCTCGATGCGCCGTTGTAGACCGTGCGCCTTACCCGCCTTGCGCACCACAAAAGCGTCCAGGGCCCGACCGGTCGGAGCAGCGGCGTGCAGCATCGAGAGCGCGATGGGGTCCGCGCCCAGGGTGAGCCCGCCGACGGCGTCGTACTCCCAGTCGGCGGTGAGGTCGAGCAGCACCCGGCCGACCAACGGGGCGGCCCGGTGATGGAGCGTGACGCGACGCAGATCGACGTACCAGTCTGCCTCCCGCCCCGAGGAGAGCACGACCCGTCCGTGGACCACAGCCAGGTCGGTAATGAATTTACGCAGGTCGTCGTGGTCCCCCATGGCGATAGAGGTTACTGCGCAAGTCTGGACGCCGCGTGTGGGGTCCACCCTGATCAGCCCGCTGGGGGACAGATGGTTGGCGATGTCCGACTACGCTCAGCAATCGGCCCGATCGCGGTGAGCCAACGTACCGGCACTGGCGCCGGGAGACCGGGCGGCCCTGGGTGCTCAGCGCTCGTCTCGACCGATCCTGCCGCGGGTGTCCCGGGCGACCGCCTGGAGCAGCCTTCGCGGCGCGTGCCGCAGGCCGGCAACGGCCACTTTGTACTTCCACGCCGGAATGCTGACCAACTTGCCTTTGCCCAGGTCACGCAAGGCTTCGTCGACCACATCCTCGGCCCGCAGCCACATCCACTCGGGCGTCTTCGACATGTTGATGCCGGCCCGCTGATGGAACTCCGTACGGGTGTAGCCGGGGCAGAGGGCCATCACCCGGACCCCGAACGGCCGTGCCGACTGGCCGACGGACTCACTGAAATTGGTGACCCACGCCTTGCTGGCCGAGTAGGTCGATCCCGGCATCACCGCGCCGAATCCGGCAACCGAAGAGACATTTATCACTGCCCCATCGCGCCGTTCGGTCATCGGCCGCAGCGCCGCCAGGGTCAGCCGCATGACCGCGTGCACGTTGAGCCGCAGCAGGCGGGCCTCGTCCTCGGCAGAGGAGCGCAGGAACGGTTTGTTGAGGCTGATCCCGGCGTTGTTGACCAGCAGGTGCACGGGGCCGCCGTCCGTGAGCCGCTGCTCCACCACGGCGCAGCCGTCGTCGGTGGACAGGTCCGCCGAGATCGTCTCGACCTCGCGGCCGTGTCGGGCACCCAGCTCGGTGGCCAGTTCGGTCAACCGGCCCGCGTCCCGGGCGACCAGCACCAGGTGCCAGCCGTCAGCGGCCAGCCGGCGGGTGAACGCAGCGCCGATGCCGGCGGTGGCGCCGGTGATCAGGGCCCGTCGCTCGGCGATCGCGGGGTCGAGCGTCACGGGCGGTCCTCACCTGGGCGGGTACGGGGGCGCGGTCTGCGCCGGCGGGGGCTGGTGCGGGGCGGGTGGGAACCCGGGCGGAGCGGACGGCACGGTAGGCGTTGTCGGACGGTGCCGACCGAACCAGGCGTTGGCCGCCGGCAGGGCCAGCAGCGTAGCTACCACAAGGTAACCGAGGCCCTGTCCAACCGAAAGTCCGGCGTTGAGCGGGATCCACCACGACGGGTACGCGTCACCGATCAGGCCCAGCAACTCGGCGGTGGCCCGCTCGCCGGCGCCCAGCCGCAGCGGCGCGGCCCGTTCACCGATGAGCACCGCCACGCTGCAGCAGCCGGCGAGCAGGCCGAGCCCGCAGACGACCCAGGTGGCCACCCGGACGCCGGCACGACCCGCCAGCAACCCGACGGCCAGACCGGCGAGCACCGGCGTGGAGAGCGCCGCCACCACCGCCGAGACTGCCGCGGACACGCGCAGCAGGGTCACCACATCGTCGACCTGCTGCGGACTCGCCGAGGTGTCCCGGGCGGCGGAGCGGAACGCGTCGACCGTGCGGCCGAGCACCGCCAGGTCGATGACGGTGTACGCGAGTGCGGCGATCGCCATCACCAGCAGCACGGCCGCGGCCAGCAAGACCACGGCCGGCCGGCGCGCCGGTGCCGATTCCGGGTACGACACGACGAATCCCTCCGGTAGGCGTCGGGTTGCAACCTACTCGGAGGGATCGTCGGCGTCGTGGTTATCGAACGGTCAACTCGTCGACGGCGGGGTCGGCCCGGGACGGTCGGCCGGCGGCGTGTCGTCCGGTCGGTCCGTGCCGGACGGGCCCGACGAGGGCGACGGGCCGGGCGGCGGCGGGTAAGCCGGCTCCGACCCGGTCGTCTGGCCCGGCGTCGACGGGTAACCCGGCTCGCCACTCGACGGGTTGCCCGGCTGTCCGGGGGCCTGCGGGTAGCCGGGCTGGCCCGGCGCCTGCGGGTAACCCGGGTAGCTGGCGCCCGGGGTCGGCGGCTCCCAGCCCGCGGTGGGCTTGCGGAAGTACTCGTTGGCCTTCGGAAGCGCCAGCAGGATCAGCGCCGCGAGCAGCGCGAGCAGGCTGATCACGCCGAGCAGGAGGCTGACCGGGGTGATCCAGGAGGGCAGCGCCTCGTCCAGCCGGCGCTGGATCTCCTCGCCGCTCGGCATGTCGCCGCCGGTGTCCACGCCGGTGGTGAAGCTGCCGGCGGCCCCGCTGAGCAGGGTGCCGCCCACGCAGCAGACCATGATGCCGCCGATGATCCAGGTGGTGATCCGGGCGCCGTTGCGACCCTGGTTGTTGAGCAGGGCCAGCACGGCCAGGGCGACCGCGAGCAGCAGCAGCACGATGCTGCTGCCGATGCCGAAGGCGAAGAAGAAGTCCGCCACCTGCTCGGCACCGTTCGCGGAACTGCCCTCGTACGCCTCGCGGAGCACGTCACGGGTCTTGCCGATGGTGGCGAGGGTGAGGATCAGACTGATCACCTGGCACGCCAGGAACAGGAAGAGCAGGTAGCTGGAAATCGTCACGATGGATGGCCGCTGGCGGGCCGGCGTGCTCTGGGAATCGACCACGATTCTCCTTCCCTAAGATCGCGCCCACACCGTATCGGCAACTGGCCACTCTGGCATGCCGTGGCCAACCCGGCGCGCCCGTCGGGACCGGCTCAGCGCTCTTGGGTGGTGGGTCGAATCGTCAGCTCGGCGGGGTCGAGCAGGTCGCCGCCGGCGACCCGCCAGCCCTCTTCGCCGTACGCCTCGAAGGAGAGTCGCGCGCCGCCGCCGGACTCGTAGTCGTGGTAGCGCATCGTCCCGGCCGCCGGCAGCCCGGTCTCGCCGGTGGCGGTGTACCGCGCCTGCCCGGTCTCGGCCCAGGTGTAGCGCCGCCCGCCGAGGTCGATGGTCGGGGCGCCCGGGGTGACGGTCGCGCCGGGTTCGGCGGTCCAGAGCACCAACTCCAGGTCGGGGCCGTCCTCCACGGACAACCGGTGGCGGGTGCCGGAGGCGTCGTCGAGCAGGTGCTGCACCCAGCTCCAGTCCCCCTCGACCAGGCGGATCGTGCCGCTCACCGCGTACTCCCGCTCGCGGATCCGCACGCGGTCGCCGGGGGCCAGACGGTGCGGGCCACCGCGCAGCGACTCCGCCGCGGGGGGGGGGGGGGGGC
>NZ_JBSFYP010000018.1:0-120446 GCF_053599835.1 Micromonospora sp. NPDC005163 | reverse complement strand
AGGCCGGCTACCCGTCATCGCCTTGGTAGGCCATCACCCCACCAACAAGCTGATAGGCCGCGAGCCCATCCCAAGCCGAAAAACTTTCCACCAAATCCCATGCGAGACCCAGTAATATTCGGTATTAGCCCCGGTTTCCCGGGGTTATCCCAAAGCTTGGGGCAGGTTGCTCACGTGTTACTCACCCGTTCGCCGCTCGAGTACCCCGAAGGGCCTTTCCGCTCGACTTGCATGTGTTAAGCACGCCGCCAGCGTTCGTCCTGAGCCAGGATCAAACTCTCCAACAAAAACTTGTCGAACAGCATCCTGACAACAAAAGTGTTGCCAAAGGAATCCCAACCAGCAATCCAAAAGGACCACCAGTCCGGGTTATAAATCATAATTGGCACTGGCTTTTCAAGCACCCTGTTGAGTTCTCAAAGAACAACCACACACCGATCAAAAGCCCCAACCAGTGGGACCCCATCTCGGGGCTTTCCGTACCGTGTCCCTGACGCTCATCTGGCGTCAGGCACTTTTACTACGTTACCCGCCGGTTTCCGCCGTGTCAAACCGCTGTTTTCGCGGTCTGTCGTGCGTCACTCCGTCATGCGGGCACCATGTCTCGACCGGCTTGCGCCGCCCTCATCATGGATTCGGCAGGCCGGCCGCCGCGGTTTCCCGCGAACTCGCCCGGTGCCCTGCCGGTCGTTAACCTTACCCGGTCGGCTCCGCCTCACCAAATCCGCCTCGCGGCGACTCTGGGGCCCCACCCGGTACCAGGTCTGAGAGGTGCAACCCCTCCGACCCGGTGGTCTTCACCGCGCTCCGGCCTCTCAGACTTTCGCCTGTTTCGTCCGTTCCGCGCTGGCAGAGAGAAAGTTACGCGTCCGGCGGGATGATCGTCAAATCCGCCGGACGCGTCCCCCGTCACACCGTTGACAGGTACCTATTCGCGCAGCTCAACGCCCGCGAAGGAGCGCTTGCCGCGGCGCAGCACCAGGTACCGCCCGTGCAGCAGGTCGGCCGGTGACACCGTGGCGTCCACCTCGGCCACCCGGTTGTTGTTGACGTAGGCGCCGCCCTCGGCGATCACGCGACGGCCCTCCTTGTGGCTGGGCACCAGGCCGGAGTCGCGCAGCAGGCCCGCCACGTCCGGCAACTCGCCGGCGAGCTGCACCAGGCCGGCCTCGGTCAGCGCCGCGCGCAGCGTCTCCGGGGCCAGCTCATCCAGTGAGCCCCGACCGAACAACGCCTGGCTGGCGGCGATGGCCTGCCGGGTCTCCTCCGGCCCGTGCACCAGGGTCGTCAGCTCCTCGGCGAGCGCCCGCTGTGCCAGCCGGGCCGCCGGCCGTTCGGCGGTCGCCTTCGCCAGTTCCTCCAGCTCGTCACGCGACCGGAAGCTGAAGTACCGCAGGTAGCGGTCGACCTCCCGGTCCTCGACGTTCAGCCAGAACTGGTAGAACGCGTACGGGCTGGTCAACATGGGGTCGAGCCAGACGGCGCCGCCCTCGGTCTTGCCGAACTTCGTGCCGTCGGACTTCGTGACCAGTGGCGTGGTGAACGCCTCCACCGGCCCGGCCCCACGCCGCCGTACGTAGTCGACGCCGGCGGTGATGTTGCCCCACTGGTCGGAGCCGCCGAACTGGAGCTGGCAGCCATGCCGGCGGTGCAGCTCGAAGAAGTCGTTGGCCTGCAACAGCTGGTAGCTGAACTCGGTGAAGCTGATTCCCGTTTCCAACCGGGCCCGCACCACCTCCCGCGCCAGCATCTTGTTCACCGGGAAGTGCTTGCCCACGTCGCGGAGGAACTCGACCACCGACATCTCGCCGGTCCAGTCCAGGTTGTTCACCAGTCGCGCCGCGTTGTCGCCGGTGTACGACACGAACGGGGCCAACTGCTCGCGGATCCGCGCGACCCAGCCGGCGATCACCTCGGGCGGGTTGAGCGTCCGCTCGGCGCTCTCCTTCGGGTCACCGATCTGCCCGGTCGCCCCGCCGACCAGCAGCAACGGGCGGTGGCCCGCGAGTTGCAGCCGGCGGGCCATGGTGACCTGCATGAGGTGGCCGACGTGCAGGCTCGGCGCGGTGGGGTCGAAGCCCACGTAGAAGGTGGCGGCGTCCGCACCGTCGAGCAGCTCGCGCAGCTCGTCGAGGCCGGTCGAGTCCTGAATCAGGCCACGCCAGAGCAAATCGTCGGTCAGGGAGTCCCGCCCGGGCGGCGGAAGGCTGCTGTCGGTCACGGTCGCCAATTCTCCCCCATCCTCGGCACCGACCCGTACCGGGTTTCGCGCAAGCCGCCCCAGTTAGGCTTGCGCTCCGTTGATCGAGGAGGGTTTGCCGTGGAGATGCCGGACCTGACGGGTGGCTTCGTCGCCCTGCTCGGCCTGAAGTTCGAGGAGGCGACCGCCGACCGGGTCGTCATCGGCTGGCGCGTCCGGCCCGAGCTGCACCAGCCGTTCGGCATCCAGCACGGCGGGGTGTACTGCTCGGTGGTGGAGACCGCGGCCAGCGTGGGCGGCTCGCTCTGGCTGGGCGACCGGGGCACCGTCGTCGGCGTCAGCAACCAGACGGACTTCCTGCGGGCGGTCCGGGAGGGCGAGCTGACGGCGGTCGGCACGCCGGTGCACCGGGGTCGCAGCCAGCAGCTCTGGCAGGTGGAGATCACCGACGCCGACCAGCGGCTGGTCGCCCGCGGCCAGGTCAGGCTGCAGAACCTCTCCCCCGCCTGAACCGACGCACCCACGCGTCGCGGCGCGCCCGCTCAGCTGCGGGCCTCGTCCAGCACCGGCTCGGCGTCCTGGTCGACGTGCGCCTCGTCGGGGACCCGGCTCAGCCGTACCTCGGTGATCGCCCGGTGGTCGATGCCCGCCACCACCAGCACCCAGCCGTCCAGGGTTTCGTCCTCCCCCACGACGGTGGGGATGTGGCCGAGGCGGGCCAGCACCAGCCCGGCGACGGTGGTGTAGTCGCCGGCCGGCCGGGACGGCAGCTCGACGCCGATGTCCGGCAGGTCGTGCACCGGGAAGGTGCCGGGCAGCACCAGCGCGCCGTCGGGCTCGCGGCGCACCGAGTAGCCGTCCCGGTCGGTCTCGTCGTAGATCTCCCCGACGATCTCCTCCAGGATGTCCTCCAGCGTGACGATGCCGTCGACGGCGCCGCGCTCGTCCACCACCAGAGCGATGTGCTGGCGTTCGGCCTTGAACTGGCGCAGCGCGTCCACCACCGGCAGCGAGTCGGGCAGCAGCATCGGAGGGCGGGCGATCTCGTCGACCGGCCGGTCGTCCGGCACCCCCACCAAGTCACGCAGATGGATCACGCCGAGCGTGTCGTCCAGGCCGCCGTGGCGCACCACCGGTGCCCGGGAGTGCCCGGTGGCGGCCAGCACCAGTCGCGCGGACTCCGCGCTGGTCCCGCTGTCGAGCGTGAAGACCCGCAACCGGGGTACGAGGACGGCCCGCAACCGCCGGTCGGCGATCTCCACGGCGCCGGCGATGATGGTGCGCTGCTCCTTGGTGAAGCCATGGTTGCCGGCGACGATGTCGCGCAGCTCGTCCGGGCCGATCTCGTCCGGCTGGTGCTTCGGGTTGAGCCCGACCAGCCGGACCACGAGGTCGCTGGTGGCGCCGAGGGCCCAGACGGCCGGTCGGGTCACGGTGGCGAGCAGGTCGAGCGGACGGGCCACCAGCAGCGCCCACCGCTCGGCGGACTGCAGGGCGATCTGCGCGTCGTGCCGGGTGGCCAGCATCTTCCGCAGGTACCAGACGTTGATCACCGTGAGCACCACGTTCAGCCCGACCATGGGCCACACGTGCACGGCGGCGTTGTAGCCGATCAGGATGAGGCAGCCGAGCAGGTTGAGCGCGCGCAGCCGCAGGATGCGGGTCTGCAGCAGCGACCAGACCAGCAGCGCGGAGCCGGCCCAGCCGACGAGTTCCAGCCAGTTCACCCCGGCGGGGGTAGCCCCCCGCCGGCTCGGGCCGGTCGGCGGGACAGATCCACCGGCCGTCGTCCTTCGCCACGAGCGGCTCGCCCGCCCGCCCGGCGGGCGGGCGGGCGGGCGGGCGGGCGGGCGGGAACTCCGACCATGAGCGCGAAGTCGGGAACATCCCGGGTGACCACTGCGCCGGCCGCGATCAGGGCCTACAGGCCGATCGAGACCGGCGCCACGCAGACGGCCCGCGCTCCGATCGCCGCGCCCTCGCCGACCACCACGCCGACCGCTGTCCAGTCGTCGCCGCTCTTCAGCCGCCCCTCCGGGGTGACCGAGCGCGGGTACTCGTCGTTCGTGAGCACCGCGGCCGGCCCGATGAAGACCCGTCGGCCAGTTCCGCTGGCGCGTACACCAGGGCGTGGTTCTGCAGCTTGACGTTGTCGCCCAAGCGGACGCCCGGCCCGACGTACGCGCCGCGACCGATGACGCAGTTCCGGCCGACCGAGGCATGCTCGCGGACCTGAGCCAGGTGCCAGACGCGCGTGCCGGGACGGATGGTGGCACGTTCGTCCACATCGGCCGTCGCGGCGATCTGCGCACCGTCGTGCGATGCCCAGTGGGCGTCCGTCATCTCTCGTTCCCTCCGCGGTGCGGCGATCTTCTGTGGGGTGAAAACGGTAGACGGTCGGCAACAAGGGCAATGTCAGAAAGCCGACCCAGTGGCCGCAGAACGGGCCATTCGAAGTGCGCGGGCAGACCAAACGGACCGGATGACCCCGGCGGCACCGCCGGAATTCCCGGTCGGTGCTGGCGCTGGCGAGGACGACCTCGGTAGCTTGCCAAATGGACGTCGCCACCAACTCCCCCCTCAGCGGATTTTCCTGTCCTGACTAGCGAAACGGGTATCAGTGAACTCATCGCCCGCTGCCGTCGAACCAATCGGCGTTGCCGTCATCGGTGCCGGTTACTGGGGGCCGAATCTTGTGCGTAACTTCCAGACCTCTGACGCATTCCGGTTGCGCTGGCTCTGCGACCTCGATATGACCCGGGCCCGACGCGCGCTCGGTGACTACTCGACAGTCCAGGCGACCGACGACCTGGCCACGGTGCTGGCCGACGACGACGTACACGCGGTGGCCATCGCCACCCCGGCCGGCACCCACCTCGAGGTGGCGATGGCGGCGCTACGGGCCGGCAAGCACGTGCTCGTGGAGAAGCCGCTGGCGGCCGACGTCGAACAGGGGCGCGCGCTGGTGGCGGAGGCGGAGGGCCGGGGACTGTCGCTGATGTGCGACCACACCTACTGCTACACGCCCGCTGTACTGCGCATCCGCGAGCTGCTGCACGGCGGGGAACTGGGCGAGCTGCAGTACCTCGACTCGGTACGAATCAACCTCGGGCTGGTCCAGCGCGACATCGACGTGATGTGGGACCTGGCGCCGCACGACCTGTCGATTCTCGACTTCATCCTCCCGTCCGGGGTGGCGCCGGTCTCGGTGGCCGCGCACGGCGCGGACCGGATCGGGGCGGGGCGGGCCTGCGTCGCCTACCTGACGCTGCACCTCAACACCGGCGCGATCGCGCACATCCACGTCAATTGGCTCTCCCCGGTGAAGATCCGGACCGCGATCATCGGCGGGTCGAAGCGGACCTTGGTCTGGGACGACCTCAACCCGAGCCAGCGACTCTCGATCTTCGACCGCGGGGTCGACGTGGCGTCGGCGGAGGAGCTCGGCGACGAGCAGCGCCGGGACATGCTGGTCTCGTACCGCTCGGGCGACATGGTGGCGCCGGCCCTGACGGAGCGGGAGGCGCTGCGGACCATGGTCGAGGAGTTCGCCCGGTCGATCCGCACCGGCACGCCCGCCCTGACCGACGGCCGGTCCGGCCTGCGGGTGATGGCCATCCTGGAGGCCGCCTCGCGCAGCCTCGCCAGTGGCGGATCAGTGGTCAATCTCAACGAATGGACAGACGTGCACGGACAAATCGTCGAAACCGGTAGGGCAATTGCTCAGTCCGGCGCGGAGCGAAGCGGAGCAGCGGCATGAGCGCGGTGGAGACCGCCGGGACACGGGCCCTGGTCACCGGTGGAGCGGGCGCGATCGGTTCCCACGTCGTCGACCAGCTGGTCGCCGGCGGCGCGGCCGAGGTCGTCGTCCTGGACAACTTCGTCCGCGGCTGCCGGGAGAACCTCGCCCGGGCCCTGCCGCACGCCGGTGTCCGCCTGGTCGAGGGAGACATCCGCGACGTCGGGCTGGTGCACGAGCTGACCCGCGGCAAGGACCTGGTCTTCCACCTCGCCGCCATCCGCATCACCCAGTGCGCCGAGGAGCCGCGGCTGGCCAACGAGGTGCTGGTCGACGGCACGTTCAACGTGCTGGAGGCGGCCGCCGCCGCCCGGGTCCGCAAGGTCATCCTGTCCTCGTCGGCCTCCGTGTACGGGCTCGCCGACGAGTTCCCGACCACCGAGCGGCACCACCCGTACCACAACGACACGTTCTACGGCGCCGCCAAGGCGTTCAACGAAGGCATGCTGCGCAGCTACCACAGCATGTACGGCCTGGACTACATCGCGCTGCGCTACTTCAACGTCTACGGCCCCCGGATGGACATCCACGGCCTCTACACCGAGGTCCTGATCCGGTGGATGGAGCGGATCGAATCGGGTGTGCCCCCGCTGATCCTCGGTGACGGCCTGCAGACGATGGACTTCGTGCACGTCGCCGACATCGCCCGGGCCAACATCCTGGCCGCCCGGGCGGACGTCACCGACGAGGTGTTCAACATCGCCAGCGGCACCGAGACCAGCCTCAAGGAGCTGGCCCAGGCGCTCAGCGACGTGATGAAGTCCGACCTCGCACCCGAGCACGGTCCGGCCCGCGCGGTCAACGGCGTCACCCGCCGACTGGCCGACACCACCGCCGCCGCGGAGAAGCTGAGCTTCCGCGCCGAGATCGGCCTGCACGAGGGGCTTCAGGGGCTGGTCGACTGGTGGCGGGCCGAGAAGTGAGCAGCACCCGGATCCCGGTGATGATCCCCCGCCTCGGTGAGGAGGAGGCGCAGGCCGCCGCCGACGCCGTACGGTCGGGCTGGGTGGCCCAGGGGCCCCGGGTGGCTCGGTTCGAGCAGGAGTTCGCAGCCCTGGTCGGCGCCGGCCACGGCGTGGCCGTCAGCTCGTGCACGACCGCACTTCATCTGGCGCTGGTGGTGCTGGAGATCGGCCCGGGCGACGAGGTGATCGTGCCATCGTTCTCGTTCATCGCCACCGCCAACGCGGTGCGCTACGTCGGCGCCACCCCGGTCTTCGCCGACGTCGACGTCCGCACCGGCAACCTGACGGTGGCGACGATCGACGCGGTGCGCACCGCCCGGACCCGGGCGGTGATCGCGGTGCACCAGGGCGGCGTGCCGTTCGACGTCGCCGCGCTGCGGAACGCCACCGGCCGCTGGGGGCTGCCGCTGATCGAGGACGCGGCCTGCGCCGCCGGGTCGACGGCGTACGGACGGCCGGTCGGCGCCGGCGCGACGATCTCGGCCTGGTCGTTCCATCCCCGCAAGTTGCTGACGACGGGCGAGGGTGGCATGGTCACCGTGGACGATCCGGAGTGGGCGGCCCGGCTGCGCCGGTTGCGGGAACACGGCATGAACGTCTCCGCGGCCGACCGCCACGCCAGCTCCCAGCCGGTCATCGAGGCCTACCTGGAGACCGCCTTCAACTACCGAATGACCGACATCCAGGCGGCGATCGGTCTCGTGCAGCTCGGCCGCCTCGCGGATCTGGTGGCTCACCGGCGCGCGCTGGCGGCCCGCTACCACGAGCTGCTGGCGGACCTCAAGGGTCTGGCCCCGGTCCGCGACCCCGAGTACGGCGAGACCAACTTCCAGTCGTTCTGGCTGCTGATCGACCCGGAGTACGGGACCGGCCGCGACGAGGTGCTCGCCGAGCTGGCCGCCGCCGGAGTGTCGGCCCGACGCGGCATCATGGCCGCCCACCTGGAGCCGGCCTACGCCGACGTGTCGCCCGCGCCGCTGCCGGTGACCGAGCGGCTGACCCGCGACTCGCTCATCCTGCCGCTGCACCACGCGCTGACCGAGGACGACCAGGACCACATCGTCGCCGTGCTCCGCAAGCTGGCCGCCCGCTAGGTCGGGCCGTCACGGGGCGACCGAACCCGGGGCAGGCGGGCGCGTACCACCACGCCCGCCCCGGGTGGTCACCACCTATGCGGGTCTGGGGACCAGCTGCGCCGTCGGGGCGCCGTCGATCGTGCCCACGACGTTGTTCGTCCAGTCGGCGAAGGTGACGTAGCATCCGGACCCGCACCGGCTCGTGTAGCCCCAGTGCGTCGGCCCGAATACGTTGTCGCGCAGTCGCAGCCCCTCACCGTCCTGGGCGTACAGCCCGAAGGCGCCGAGCGAGATGAAACTGTCGTGGACCTGGTAGTTGCGCAGCCGGGAGCCGCCCGAACTCTGGGTGAACAGCACGGCGGTGATGGCCTGCCAGTAGTTGGGGATCTCCGCGCCGGTGTAGGCGTTGACGCCCGGCTCGAGCCGGCTGTGGCTGATCTCCAGCGGACCGGTGCCGCCATAGGGGAAGACGCCCCCGGTGTGGGCCTGGGAGGGGTCGGCCAGGTGGGCGATGTAGTTGTCGTGGAGCCAGCTGTACTCGATGGTGGTATCCGCCCCGCAGAGGCACATGCCGCCGGTGTTCGCCACGTCGACGCGGCTGAGCTGGATCGTGCAGGTGGGGCAGTCGTTGATCGCGTGATCGGTCAACGGTGCACTCTTCATGCCCAGGCCCACCGGTTCGGGCCGGATGGTCGTGTTGCTGATGTTGAGGCGAAGGCTGCCCGAGGAATTCGCGTTGACCAGGATGGCCCGATTGGCGGAACCCGGTGGCGGCGCGATGATGGAGTTCGTGATGTTGACGGTGCCGTGACAGTTCGTGCCGATGTAGATGAAGGCATGGAAGTACTTGTGGTCGAGATTCACGGTGCCGTTGCACTCGTACAGGTCCCACTCCTTGCTCCCGGTGTCGTGCGGGAACACCTCCTGGTAGCCGGCCGGCACCGGCAGGCGGGCATCGGACTGGCGGTACCTGCCGACCCCGGGTGCGCCCACCGAGAAGCGCTGGGGGTACCTGCCGCCACCGGTGCTGTCGGGGTTGCCGGTGACGGTCGGAGTCGGTGCGGGCGGGGTGGAGCTGGGCGTCGGCGCCGCGGTCGGGGTGGGACTCGGCGAGGTGGGGCGGGGGGATGCCGTCGTGGGTCGAGGGGTAGGACTGGACGTGGCGGGAGCGCCGGGATTGAAGACGACGTCGACCCAGTAGTTGGTGGCCCGGTAGCCCCGGTTCGGGAATCCGCCCGCGCCGTACCGGTACACGCCGTTGGCGCCCTGCGACCCGTCGGCCGGCGCGCGCAACGGGCCCCGGCTGCGATCTGCGGCGAAGTAACGGTCGTCGGCCGAGTACTGCCCCACGTTGGTGTGGTACGACACCACGTACAGCGCATTGGCCTTGACGGCCACCGAGGCCGAGAAGGCGGCGTACTGCCATCCGGACGGGCTCTCGTTGGTGAACCGCACGGTGGCGAGCCTGGTGCCGTTGATCGCCCAGAGGCTGCCCGTGTGCACGCCGGTGTTCCTCCTCGACTTGTAGAACCGGACGCCGAGGACGCTGCCGTCCTGGGTCGCGGTGAATTTCACCCCCAGTTCCACGGCCTGTCTGTCCGGGTCGGTAACCGTGCCCGGTACTGCTGAGCTGCTCCACAGCGAGTACGTTCCGGAGGGTGCCGCCGCGGGCTCCGCGCCGCCCGGGCTGGTCGCGTAGCGACCAGCCAGCGCCGTCCCAGAGATCGCCACCGCGCCGGCAACGGCTAGCACGATGACCGCTCGCGAATTCCTGACCATGTGGTTCCCTTCTCCACAAGTGGTGTCACTCGACGCGGGGCGGGCGAACGCCGGTACGGAAGATGCGGTGTCGCGGACGTCGACGGCTGGTGCGTCCGACGCGATCCAGCCACAGCCCCAGGTGAGACTCCTCGCGTCGTCTGCCCTGGCCAGCGGCGGACGCGCGCGGGGGCCCGCCGCACGGTTCACGGGGGCGGCGAAGGCGTTGGGCTCAGCACCGCGTTCGCCGGGCGATCCGGGAGGATGCTCGCCTGACAACCCCTGCACGGGACACACCAACACAACGATCGAAATGCCGCTAAGTCACCGGTATCGACGTTGGACCATGGGTGACCTGCGCGGACGGCGTGAGCGAGGGGCTCCTCCCGGTGTCGGGAGGAGCGGGCTCCGCTGTCGGGTCACGGTGCGCCGCACGTCGGCGGGCAGGTGACCTCAGGTGACGGGCTGCGGCGCGGTGGCGACCACGAGGTTGGTCAGGAAGGCCACCGTGGCAGGGGCGCACTCCCGCCGCCCCGCCAGCAACTCGTCCAGCCATGCGTCCCGGACGATGCCGGTGGTCCGAAGCGGTGCGAGGACGTCCGGCTCGCTGCGCCAGTGCTCGACCACGAGCGCCGCCACCTCGGCCGCGCCCAGCTGCGCCCGGCCGGAATGGCGCAGCCGCTGCCGTACCTTGCCGGACAGCTTCCGCGCGGTGACCCGGGCCGCCGCCGCGCGGTCACGGATGCCGCGTTGCCCCAACCGGGCGGGAACCAGCCCGGAATCCAGCGGCACCGCGGCCAGTTCGGCATCGAGCCGGTGGATGAGCTGCCCGGTCAGCAGGCCGCTCCCCTTCTGGTCGGGCGACACGGAGTGCGCCAACTGGATGAAGCGGCGATCGAACATCGGGTTGATGAAGAAGCGGTTGACGGCCGCGACCGAGCCATGCGCTCCCGCCCATCGCTGCATGCGCTGGTAGAGATAGAAGTAGTCGGTGGCCTGCAGCCATTGCGGCGGAGCGCCGTCGAAGGATGCCGTGATCCGTTCGAGCGCGTCGGTGCGCGCGGCGGCCACGAAGCCCGGTTCGAGTGCGCGGGCGTCGACGGCCTCGTTCGCGTAGAGGCGCCAGTTCGCCAACTGGCCGATCAGGTGGGGCGAGGTGGTCGCGTCGCGGGGCTGGCCGAAGTAGTAGAACCCGCGGCAGGCTTCCCCGCCGAGGCCGGAGAGGCGATGCCCCTGCTCGAGGTGGCCCTCGGCGAGGAGCAACGGGGCCAGGGCCAGCGGGCTGGCCATGCAGTCCAGCGCCGCCGCCGCTTGTAGCGCCGCGGAGTGCGCCGCGGCCGGCGTGACCGGTGGCTGCTCGTCCAGCCAGTGGACATGCAGATCCAGCCCACCCAGCGCGCTCAGCCGCTGGGCCAGCGTGGCGTCCGAGCCGCCCCGCACATCCAGGGTGAGCGCGCGCAGCCCTCGGCGAGTCTCCGGGGACAGCGCCGCGAGCAGGACGCGGGTGTCCTGGCCACCGGTCAACTGGAGCACGGTGCTGGGATGGTCAGCGAGGTAGGCCCCGAGGAACTCCCGCAGCATCCCGGCCATCTCGTCGGCGACCTCGGGCAGGGACGGTGCCGGGCCGTCCAGGGCGAGCGACTGCTCCACGTAGCGGTGCGTCTCCACCCGGCCCGCGTCCAGCACCGCCAAGCATCCGGCGGGCACCTTCTCGACCTGCGCGAAGACCGTGCCGAGCCCCACCTGCCAGCCCACCAGGCCCTGCAGGCCGAGCGCGCCGTGGTCCAGCCCCGCCCCGGCCAGCGCGCCGAGCGCGAGCGCACTCGTCGACACCGCGGCCACACCATCGCCCTGCCACCAGAAGAGCTGCCGGAAGCCGAGCCAGTCCGTGGCCGCCACGATCGGCTCGCCGGGCCCGGAGCGGTGCGCCGCGGCGAACGGGGGCACCAGCGCGGCGAGCGCGGCGCCGTCCGCCTTCGTGCCCCGGCCCAACTGCTCGGCCAACTCGGCGGTGGCGACATCGGCGGTCCGGGTACGAGCCGCCCGGCCCAGGCGCAGTGTGAAGGCGTTGCCGCTGTCGTCGACCCGATCGCCCGGGTCCGCGCCCTGGAAGGCGAGCCAGCCGTCCTCGGTGGACAGTATCCGCGCGTCGGCACCGAGGCGGGTGAGAGCGTCGGCCCGGGACGCCTCCTCGGTCGCGGTCAGCCTGCCCGGGGCGTACGAGACGGCGAGGAACGACTTCATCTCGGCAGCACCGTGGGCGGCGTTGCGATCTCACCTTGGGCAGACATGGCGGCCAGCGTAATCTCCGTCAACACCCAAGGAAAGCAGTACCAATACGGCAAAGGCCATATGGGGTAACAGATTTCCGGCATGTCGGTGTCGACTTCCCGACCAAGGAAAAAAGCTACCCTGCTCCCCCGCCGTGGTTGACTTTCGCCGTGGTGGCCGGAATCCGGGCGAGGCAGACCCTCGCCGCTGCCTGTGCGTCGGCGGACAACAGCTTCGGCTTTCTCCGGCTGATGTTCGCCTTCGCCGTGCTCGTGTCCCATTCACTGCCGCTCGGCTTCGGCGCGGACGACCCGGGCGCCGGCCGCACGAACGGCCAGACGGCGCTCGGCGAGATCGGAATCCTGGGCTTCTTCGTCATCTCCGGCTTTCTCATCACCCGCAGCGGCACCCGGGTTCCGGTGCTTCGATACCTCTGGCACCGTGGCCTCCGGATCCTTCCGGGCCTGTGGGTGTGCCTCGTGGTGACGGCCTTCGTCTTCGCCCCGATCGTGTCCCTGTGGGAGCGCGGCACGCTCCACGGCCTCTTCGCCGCCTCCGACGGACCGTTCCAGTACGTCGTCAGCAACGCCTTCATCGCGATCGGGCAGTACGGCATCTCCGGCCTGCTGCTGGACACCCCGTACGGGCAGCGCACCGGCACGTCGGTCTTCGACGGCTCGCTCTGGAGCCTCATCTACGAGGTGCTCTGCTACCTCCTGGTCGCCGGGTTGGCGGCCGTCGGTGTGCTGCGCCGGGCCCGGTGGCTCGTGACGATCCTCGCGCTGGCCGGGGCCGGCGTCCTGCTGCACGACCTGCTCCGGGCACCGGAGATCCCGGGGCCGCAGGGCGTGCACGGCCCGGTCTTCGGGGTCAGCGGGCTGGACAGCTACTCCCTCGTCTACCTGACCTACGTCTTCCTCCTGGGCGCCGTGTGCCAGCTCTACCGGGAGCGGCTCGTCCTGCACGACGGCCTCGCCGTCGCCGCCGCCGCGGTCGTGCTCGCCACCACTCAGTTCGGCGCGTTCGCGGTGCTGGGCTACCCCGCCTTCGCCTACCTCGTCCTGTGGCTGGCGGTCCGCCTGCCGCGCTGGACCCGCCGGGTCGGCCGCCGGCACGACTACTCCTACGGCTGCTACATCTACGCCTTCCCGGTCCAGCAACTCCTGGCCCTGGTGGGCGTGCCGCGGCTCGGCCTGGTTCCCTACGTCGCGATCTGCACCGTCGCCACGGTCGCGCTCGCCGTTGGATCCTGGCACCTGGTGGAGCGGCCGGCGATGGCGCTGAAGGCCTGGTCGCCACGCCGTCGTGACACCACGACGGAGGTCCCCCAACGAGCGCCGGAGCCGGCGACCGGGAAGGTCCCCGCCGCGGTCGGGGCGGAGGAGGCGACTACCGCACGACCGCCGGCGACCAGGCATCGCGGATGAACAACTCGGCAATCCCACCGCCGTCCGCGCGCACGACCCAGAGGTCGCTCGTCGACGGTCCCTCCCCGCTGCGCGGCAGGCCGTAGATCACCCGGCGGTCGTCGAGCCACTCGATCTGGTCGTCCACGCTGCGCTGCTCGGACAGGATGGTCGACCTGGCGGTGGCGAGGTCGTACACCGCGATCCGCCAGTGCCCCGGCGCCTGGCCGGCCCGCGTCTTGACCGCGATCCGGGTGCCGTCCGGCGAGAGCGAGGGGCACTCCGCGTCCTTTCGAAGCGCGACGAGTCGCTGTTCGCGAAGGCTGCCCCGGACCAGCCAGGTCCGGCCGCCCGACGCCGCCGTCGCGTAGAAGGTGTCCCCGTCGGCGAACGTGACCCCCCAGAGATTGCGGTCCGCGGTCGTCACCCTCCTGCCGTCGACGATCAGCTGGAAGTGCTCGATGTTGGTGGAATGCCCGTCGGCAACCCTGGTCACGAGAGTCTCGGTGGAGAACTGGCCGGGGGTGGAGTAGCTGTGCCCAGCGACGAAGGTGGTCGTCGCCACGAGCGACCCGTCACGCGACAGCCGGGTGCGGCTCGGCACGCCGGAGAGCGGCAGCTCGCGGATGACCCTCCAGTCGGGACCGAGAACCTGGGCGCGGTACGTGGTGACCAGGCCGGGCCTGGCGTACAGGCACACCGCCTCGCCGCGCCGGGCGTAGACGCGGTCGCAGGCGGCCGGGGTGAACGTTCGGGGCCCGGCCGGGTCGCTGAGCGGGACCACCGCCACCCGGCCGTAGTCGTTACCGGCCGCGGTGCTGCGGAAAGCGACATGGGCGTCGGCGGTCACCGCCGTGAGGTCCGGACCGGTGGGCATCTGCGGCGCCGTCGCCACGACCTGGCTCTGCTCCCGACGGACGGAGTAGATGTAGCCGACCGTGCCGAGCAGGGTGACCAGGACGATGACGGCCAGGGTCCAGAGGCGTACCCGCCCGCTCATCGCTGATCCTCCGCCGCCGCGTCGACGCCGGGCACCGCCACGGGATCGAGGCGGTCCTGCCCCGACAGCAGCAAAGCGGCCATCACCACTCCCGTCATCAACAGGCCGGCCAACAGACAGAGTGCCGCCTGGCGGCCCAACAGCTGCCACAGACTGCCGAAGGCGAGCGCGCCGGCGAACCGTGCGATCACGACGACGGTCTGGGCGGCGGCGATACCGCTCCCCCGCGCGTCGCTGGCCACTCTGCGGCTGACCAGCGCGGCGAGCACGCCGTCGGTCGCGGCGTAGAACGTACCCAGCAGAACCAGGGCCGTAGCCGTCACCCCCAGGCCGCCCAGCGGCGCGGCGGCGACCAGGTACGCGACGAGCAGCGCCAGGTGGCCCCCGACGAAGACGCGCGAGCGCCCGACCCGGTCGGCGAGGCGGCCCAGCGGGATCGCCAAGGCGAGATAGGCGACGTTCGTGCCGACGAACAGCAGCGGGAAATAGCTCGCCGCGAACTGGTCGCGATCCTGCAGGGACAGGTAGACGAACCCGTCGCCGATCGTGAACAGGCCCAGCACGCCGGCGGCGATCAGCGGACGCCGGAGCCGGGGACCGGTCAGTTCCCGGAGCACCCGCCGTACCGGCAGGGCCGCCGTCGGTCGGCGGCGCCGGTCCGGCACGAAGAGGACCATGACGGCGACGCCCAGCACGGCGAACGCGAACGACGCGACGAATACCGCCGAGTAGCCCCCTGGCAGGAACCACAGCAGCGAGAACGCCACCAATGGGCCGGCGGCCGCTCCGATGGTGTCCAGGGTCCGGTGGACGCCGAACGAGCGGCCCAGCGTGCGCGGATCCGACGCATCCGCGATGAGCGCGTCCCGTGGCGCCGTACGCAGCCCCTTGCCCAGCCGATCCGCGGTCACCACCGCGGTGACCGCGCCGAGCCCGTGCGCGGGCAGCATGGCCAGCCGGCTCGCCGCCGAGAGGACGTAGCCGGCGGTGGCGACCCACTTCGGCCGGTCGGACCGGTCGCCGACATACCCGCCGAGGATTCTGACCAGCGCGCTGGCGCCCTGGTAGAGCCCGTCGACCAGGCCGTACGCCAGCACACCGAGCCCGAGCTCGGCGGTGAGATAGACCGGCAGCACCGCAGCGACCATCTCCGACGAGACGTCGGTGAGCAGGCTGACGACGCCGAGCAGCACCACGGTGGCGCCGACCCGGGGCAGCCTGCTGCCGCGCTCGCCGGCCGGATCCGCGCCTGGGCGGTCCCGGACCGATACGTACATGGCGGGGTCGCGTCAGGCCACTGACCGCAGCGCGGCCGCGAGCGCGCGCGCGACGGTTGCCTGCTGGTCGGCGGTGATCTGCGGGAACAGCGGCAGGGACAGGATCTCGGTGGCCGCCCGCTCGGCATGCGGGAAGCTGCCCGGACCGTACGGCAGGTCCGCGAACGCCGGCGTCAGGTGGACCGGACAGGGGTAGTGGATGCCCGCGCCCACGCCGGCCTCGTTCAGCCGCCGCAGGACCTCGTCGCGGCGCCCGGCGCCCCCGGGGATCCGCACCACGTAGAGGTGCCACACGTGCTCGTTCCCGGCGAAAACGACGGGACGCGTCACGTCAAGGGACGCGAGCAGTTCGTCGTAGCGAGCAGCCGCGGCCCGGCGGGCGTCGTTCCACGCGGCCAGGCGGGTCAGCTTGGCCCGCAGCACCACCGCCTGCAGCGCGTCGAGCCGGCTGTTGACCCCGATCAACTCGTGGACGTACTTCGCCAGGCCGCCGTGACTGCCCAGGGTGCGTACCACCGTGGCCAGGCCGGCGTCGTCCGTCAGCACCGCCCCGGCATCACCGTACGCCCCCAGATTCTTGCCCGGGTAGAAGCTGGTGGCCGCGACGCCGCCGGTGCCGGCTCCGGCGCCGGTGCGGGTGGCACCCTGGCACTGCGCGGCGTCCTCCACGATCGCGACGCCGCGGCCGGCGAGTCCGGCGCGGAGCCGCTCGACCGGGGCGAGCTGCCCGTAGAGGTGGACGGGGACCACCGCCCGGGTGGCCGGGCCGACGGCGGCCAGGGCGGCGTCGACGTCGACGAGGTAGGTCGCCGGGTCGATGTCGACGAGCACGACGCGAGCCCCGATCCGGGCCACGGCCTCGGCGGTCGCGACGAACGTGTTCGCCGGCAGCACCACCTCGTCCCCGGCCCGCACGCCGGTCGCCCGCAGGGCCAGCTCGACTGCGTCCGTGCCGTTGGCAACCCCGACGCAATGCTGGACGCCCGAGAACGTAGCGAACTCCCGCTCGAAGGCCGCGACCTCCTCGCCGCCGACGAACGCCGTGTTCTCGATGACGCGCTTGAAGCCGGTGCTGACCTCCTCGGCCACTTCGACGTGGGCGGCCCGCAGGTCGACGAGTGGAATCATCTGGCGCTACTCCATCTGCCGCGATCGCGGCGGGCAGGGGTCGATCAGCGACCGGGCGGACCCGACGGTGACCGGACGGCCCGGAGCCTCGGTCGGCAACCGGTCGGTGCGGGTGACGATCGGTGCGGCTGGCGTTCGTACCGGCCGACCCGGCAGGCAAGCTACCAAGCGATGCGGGCGGCGGAAGGACCGTGACGGGTATCCGGCAGAACGGTTCTCGTCACGCCCCAGGCCATACCGACTGGGCTAGTGTGCCAGCGACGGCGGCGCGGCGAAGCCGCCGCACGGCCACGGGCAGTTGTCCATTCAGTCGGATTCCCGAGATCCCCGTCGACACGGGATGGATAAAGGTTTCTCCCGTCGAATGGACGAAGCCCGGTAACGTGGCTGCGGCAGGCCCGGGTCATTGTGCCCCATGGCACGGAGCGTGCCGTGCGGAAAAGGAAGGCGGACAGTGTCGACGGCAACCACATGGCGCGGCGTGAATCTCGCCGAACCTGATCTCCGGCCGGCGGCTGGTGCTGATGGCATCGCCTCTCCGTACGTTCCTGGTCCTGTCGACGAACGGCTCAGCGGATTACCCGGCGAATCCGACGAGCGTCGGCTCTACCGGCGCATGCGCTTTATCCGCCGCTTCGAGGAAACCCTGCTCTCGCTCTTTGAAGAGGGCGTCCTAAATGGCACGACACACGCGTGCATCGGTCAGGAGGCCGACGCGGTGGCGGTGATGGAGCACCTGGTCGAGGAGGACCACGTGTTCAGCAACCACCGGTGCCACGGTCACTACCTCGCCCGCACCGGCGACGCGCTCGGGCTGCTCGCCGAGATCATGGGCAAGGAGGCCGGGATGTGTCGGGGCATCGGCGGTAGCCAGCACATCTGCGCGCCCGGCTTCAAGTCCAACGGCGTCCAGGGCGGCATCGTCCCGGCCGCCGCCGGGATCGCCCTCGCCGGCCAGCTCGACGGCAGCCGCCGGGTGAGCGTTGTGTTCATCGGCGACGGCACCCTGGGCGAGGGGTCGCTCTACGAGACGTTGAACATCGCCGCGCTCTGGCGGCTGCCGCTCCTCGTGGTCTGCGAGGACAATCAGTGGGCGCAGAGCACGCCGATCGAGGCCAACCTGGCGGGCAGCATGCCGGGCCGGTTCGAGGCCTTCGGCATCCCGGTACGCGAGATCGACAGCACCGACGTGCTGGAGTTGCGCGCGGCCGCCGGGGCGGAGGTCGACGCGGTCCGCGGCGGAGCCGGTCCCCGGGTCCTGCTGATCCACACCTACCGGCTGTGCCACCACTCCAAGAGCGACGACGAACGTCCCGCCGAGGAGATCGCCGCCCGGTGGGCCGTCGAGCCGTTGCTGGTCCACGGTCGACGGCTGCGCGACGACGAACGGCGGATCGTCGACGGCGAGGTGGAGACCGCGCTGGCCCAGGTGGTCGCGACCGCGAGGGCGCTGCGGTGATCTTCGCCAAGGAGTTGAACGAGACGTTGCGCGCCTGCCTCACCGCCGACCCCCGGGTGCTCGTGCTCGGTGAGGACATCGCCGACCCGTACGGCGGAGCGTTCAAGGTGACCCGCGGGCTCTCCACCGCCTTCCCGGACCGGGTCCGCACGACGCCGATCAGCGAGGGGGCAATTGCCGGGATCTCCGCCGGGCTGGCCCTGGCCGGCTACCGGCCCATCGCCGAGATCATGTTCGGGGACTTCCTCACCCTCGTCTTCGATCAGGTGGTCAACCACATCGCCAAGTACCAGGCGATGTACGCCGGCCAGGCGACCTGCCCGGTCATCATGCGCGCCCCCTCCGGCGGCCACCGGGGATACGGTCCGACGCACAGCCAGAGCCTGGAAAAGCACTTCCTCGGCGTGCCGCATCTGCGGGTGGTCGCCGCGTCGCTGCTGCACGATCCCCGGACGGTCTTCGACGAGTTCCTCAGCCAGGACAGCCCGGTCCTCTACGTGGAGCACAAGCTGCTCTACCCGCAGCACCTGACCGTGCCCGAGGACGGTCGGTGGGGCGACCTGCTGGCGACGCGGGACGCCAGCCCCGGCATGCTGCCGACGGTGTGCCTCTCCGCGGTGCCCCGCGAGGAGTGCGCGGTGACCGTGCTGGCCTACGGATACCAGGCCATGCTCGCCGCGAAGGTGGTCGAACGGCTCGCCGTCGAGGAAGAGATCTTCGTCGAGCTGCTGGTGCCCGCTCAGCTCGCACCGATGGACTGGGCGCCGGTCGAGCGCTCCGTCGGCGTCACCGGACGGCTGGTCACCGTGGAGGAGGGCAGCCGCCGTTGGTCGTGGGGCACCGAGGCGGCCGCGACGATCTCCCGCCGGCTGTTCCGGGAGCTGCGTTCCCCCGTCGACGTCGTGGCCAGCGAGCCCACCGTCATCCCGTCGGCCAAGGGCAAGGAGAGCCGGGTCCTGGTTGGCGAGGGCCGGATCGAGGCGGCGCTGCGCGCCGCGGCCGGCTGAGTTCAGGGCCTGTTGAGGAGAGAGTGTGAAGCCGGTAATCGTTCCGACCAGCGACGTCAACAGTGAGCACGGCGTGCTCGTGGCCTGGTTCGTCGACGACGGGGCCAAGGTGGAGGCGGACACCCTGCTCGCCGAGATCGAGACCAGCAAGGCGGTGCTCGAGGTCGTCGCCCCCGAGGCCGGCATCGTCCTGCAGTTGGCCGAGCGACTGCAGGAGGTCCCCCTCGCCGAGCCGATCGCCATGCTCTTCGAGACGTCGGCCGACCTCGCCGAGTACGTGCGGGAGCGGGAGACCCGGGCGGCGGCCGCGGCGGCGGCTCCGGCACCCGTCCGGGCGAGCGTCAAGGCCGTGCGGCGGGCTGCGGAACTCGGCGTCGACCTGGCCACCCTCCAGCTCGGACGGCTGATCACCGTCAAGGACGTGGAGGGGGCCGCCCGGGAGACCCGTGTCGGGCCCGACGACCTCCCGGCACCGCTGGGGGCCGAGCCCAGGGTGCAGCGCATCCTGCTCATCGGCGGGGCGCTGGGTGCCACTCAGGTCCTCGACATCCTGGCCGGATCCGCGACGCAGCGGGCCGTAGCCATCGTGGACGACGACCGGCAGCGGTGGGGCGCAGACGTGCACGGCGTGCCGATCGTCGGCGGAACGGACCGGCTCGCCGCGCTCTTCGCCGAGGGCGCCTACGACGCCGCGATCATCGCCATCGGCACGTCGGTGGAGACCCGACGTCGCTTCCGGGAGGTCTGCGCGGAGGCCGGGATCCCCCTGGCGAACGCCATCGATCCCACCGCCAAGATCGCCACCGACGTGGTCCTCGGCCAGGGGAACATCATCTGCGCCTTCGCGCACCTCGGCACCGGGGTGCGGATGGGCGACAACAACTTCCTCTCCGCCTACAACTCGTTCGACCACCACAGCCGGATCGGCTCCGACAACGCCACCGGCCCGTCCTGTGTCTCGTCGGGGAAGGTGACGGTCGGCGACCGGGTACGCCTCGGGATAGGCATCTTCATCGAGCCGGACGTCGTCCTGGGTGACGGGGTGGTGGTCGCGTCCGGCGCGGTCATCGTCCGATCGGTGCCGGCCGAGCACGCCGTCAAGACGAAGGTCGTCACGACGACGGTGGTGCCGCAGCGACGGCCCGGGCGGTAGCACCGCCCGGGCCGGGTTGGTCCGTCAGATGCCGCGCCGCTTCCACGACTGCCACCAGAGCCACTCCCGGCCCTTGGCGGCGACCGCGGTGAGCACCAGCGGCTGAAGGTACGGCATGACGGCCGGCCCGATCCGCTTCCGCAGGCGCAGGCCGCGGTACTCCGGCAGCGCGCGGTACTCCGGCCAGCAATCCGCGGCGAACGCGATCAGCTCGCCCTCCGGCACGCTCGCGGTGCGCCCCCGGTCGTAGGCCCGCACCGCGCGCCGCAGGGCGTGGCGGGCAAGGCGCCGGCGCACCATCGCGTCGAGCCGGTGGGCGTCGGGCAGCAGATCGCCGCAGCGCCGCATCACCGCGTCGTACGCGGTCCTACGCTGGCGCAGGTCGTCCAGTTGGCCGGCGTAGTCCGTCTGCGACATGTTCGCGCCGTGCAGGCGGTAGTACGCCTGGTCCGCCCCGCGCACATAGCCGACGTCGGCGTGCGCGGCCAGCCGCATCCACATCTCGATGTCGCCGGCGTGCGGCAGTTCGGGATCGTAGCCGCCCACCTTGCGCTGCAGATCCGTACGCACCACGACTTCGGGCGAGGTGATGCAGCCGGTGGCCTCGCGAAACCGTCGCTCCAGCCACCAGTGCCCCGGCCAGACGGTGTGGCCCAGGTCCCGGGTGCGGGCCGGCGGCGGCGGACCGGGGTGGGTGAAATGCAACGGGTGCCCGTAGACGAAGCCGACGTTCGGGTTGGCGTCCAGCACGCCTGCCGCCCGAGTCAGGGCGCCCGGCGTCAGGAGGTCGTCGGCGGAGAGCAGCACGGCGTAGTCGCCGTCGGCCCACTCCAGCAAGCCCTCGTTGTAGGTGGCGATGTGGCCACGGTTGGTCTCGTGGACCCGGACCTCGACCCGTGGGTCCGCCGCCGCGATGGCACGCGCCTTCGTCGCCGAGTCGTCCGGCGAGGCGTCATCGATGATGAGCACGCGTACGTCGACGTCAGGCTGGTTTTCGAGCACACTGCTCACGCATGCCTGGAGATAGTCCCCGTACCGGTAGCACGGAATGACCACACTGACCGTACTCACTGACACCCTTCCGTTGGCCCGTCCGCGCCCGGTGCCGCGGGCCCGCACCGGTACCGGTGCGGGCCTGCGGCCGTTCACGGAGTCGTCGTGAAAACCACATCAACCCAGTAGTTCGCCGCATTCCAGCTGGAGGTCGGGAAGGCGACACCGGAACCGGCTCGGAAGAGGCCGTTCCCGCCGTTCGGTGAGTCGGCGATCGCCGTCAGCGGGTAGGACACCGTCGGTTGGGTGAACTGGTTACCCGTGTAGGCGTAGCGACCCACATCCGTGTGGTACGAGACCACGTACGGTGTGTTGGCCGTGATGGCGACCGGCTGGTTGAACAGCAGCGTCTGCCAGCCGGTGCTGCTCTCGTTCGTGAAGGTCCCGGTGGCGAGCTGCGCGCCGGTGTTCGACCAGAGGGTGCCGGTGTGCGTGCCGGTGTTGGCACTGCCCTTGTAGAACCGCACGCCCGTCACGTAGCCGTCGAGTGCCGAGGTGATCCGCATGCCCAGCTCCAGGGAGTTCACCTCGGAGGCGTTGGGGATCGCCGGTACCACGGAGTCGTTCCAGACCGAGCAGGGGCAGCTGACCGACGTGCCGGTGGTGAAGGTCCAGGTGTACGGCGCCGCCATTGTGTTGCCCCAGGCGTCGGTCGCCCGCACCGAGGCGGTGTAGGTGGTCGACGGGGTCAGGGCGTGCTGCGGCTGGACGGTCAGCTTGCGCGTGGTGTTGTCGTAGCGGAAGCCCGCCGGGACGGAACCGCCACTCGAGGTGAGCGAGTACTCGATGCTCTGCGGGTCAACGTCGTGGCTGAAGGTCGCGGTCGGCGTGGCATTGAGCCCGACATCGGACGCGCCCGCCGCCGGGGTCTTCGCGGTGATCGTCGGTGGCGCGGTCTCGGCCCCCACCGTGTCGACGAGGACGTCGACCCAGTAGTTCGTGTTGTTCCAGCTCAGGTTCGGGAAGCCCCCGCCCGAGCCGTACCGGTAGACGCCGTTCGCGCCGTCCACCCCCGACTGCAGCAACCGGACGGCCGTCAACCCCGCGCCCTGGTTGGCGAAGTAGTTGCTGGTGTACGAGTAGTGCCCGGTGGGCGTGTAGTACGACGCCACGTAGGTGGTGTTGGCGGCCACCGGCACGGGGTTGGCGAAGGTCAGGGTTTGCCAACCGCTCGCGGTTTCGCCGGTGAACGTCCCGGAGGCGAGCAGCTGGCCCGAGGCGGTCCAGAGCTTGCCGAGGTGGGTGCCGGTGTTGGTGCTGGCCTTGTAGAACTTGACGCCGGTCACCAGGCTCGGCGCGCCGACCCGGAACTTCACCCCGAGCTCGTTCGGCGAGGTGTCGAAGGAGTCGACTCCGGTCGGCACGGCGGTGGCCGGGAACGCCGTGCAGGGGCACTGCTGCGGTCCGACGGTCACGCTCCGGGTGGTGACCGCCCCGATGTTCAAGCTGTCGTCGGAGGCCCGCACCATGATCTGTGCGGTGCCCTGGGTGCTCGGCGTCCACGTGTAGGACCAGGTTCCCTGCCCGGTGGCCGCCGCCCAGGTGTTGCCGCCGTCCGTGGAGACCTCCACGCGGCCCAGTTGGCCGCCGCCGACCTCCGTCGCGGTCCCGGTGACGGTCACCGGCGTGAGGACCGCCAGGGTGCTACCGGCCGCCGGCGCGGTGATGGTCACCGCCGGTCCGGTGGCGTCGGTGGACCTGACGGCGGCGAAGAGGTTGGCCTGCCGGGTCAGCGGCTGGGCGTCCATGTCGGCGAGGAGGTTGACGGTCGCCTGCTGCATGCGCTGGTCCTCGGTGGAGGGCAGCATCGTGTGAAGGCTGCTCAACCCCCACGACCACTGCACCGTGCCCGCGCCGAAGACCAACGCGCCGGAGGACTGGTCGCGATAGGCCACCAGGCTGTGCGTGGCCGTGCCGTTCCCGTAGTCGTTCCCCTCGTCTAGCAGCAAGGTGCCGTCGGTGATGGCCAGCGTCGTCGACGAGAACGCCACCGCGCCCGGCGGGCGGACCGAATTCTCGACGTCGGAGTCCCACTCGTAGCCGAGCGTGCCGACGGGGAACGTGGCCACCTGCCCGGGCGCCAGGTTGTTGATGGACGGGATGTTCCGCCAGAGGCGAAGGTTCCGGTACGCGGCCGGGACGGTGATCGCGTCGTTGCGGTAGCCGTTGACGGTGAAAATGGTTCCGGTCAGCTGGTTGGGCGGGGTGGCGCCGCCGGAGCCGGCGCCCACCGAGTCGACCCAGGTGCCGGTCCACTGCCCGCTCGGGTCCGCGATCCCGTTCGGCGGGTTCTGCCGCATCTTGGTCATCTTGTAGCAGACGAGGGTGCGGTTGTCCCCGCCGCCGCTGGCAACCGACGGCTCCAGCCGGGTGCGCCAAAAGATTTCGTTGCCGCTGAAGAAGGCCAGGTTGACGCCGGCCTCGCGGGCGGCGACCACATTGTTCCACTGGGCCTGGTTCCAGTACTCGTCATGCCCGGAGGACATGAAGACCCGGTGGTCGAGCAGGCTCGCCGGCTTGGTGCTCACGTCGATGCTCGAGGCGTAACTGACGTCGTACCCGTTGCGCTCGAGCCAGTAGATCATCGGGTACTCGGCCGAGAGGACGCCGTTGTCCCCGGCGATCCGCATGGGACGGTTGTAGCTCACCTTGTAGGCCCGGCCGTCGTACGCCGGCCCGCCCCCGCCGTAGAGGTCCTGACCGCCCCAGTCGTTGTACGCCTGCCAGGTCTGGTCCGAGGTCTGCACCAGGATGTCGGAGTGGTTCGCCGGATCCACGACAACGAACGGCACGTGCGCGAAGCCCGCGCCGTTGGGCTGGTCGAGCGTCGCGAGATAGACCCCGGAGACGGCGTTCGACGGCACCGTCCAGGTCACGTTGGTGGTCCAGTTGCCGCAGTCCACCAGTCCGGTGCCCGCGTCGTGCAGGCACGCCGGCTGGGTCCGGGCGGGGAAACTGCTCGTCGGTGAGGTCGGCATCCTCCGCGCACCGTCACCGCCGTAGTAGCCGAGCCGGTAGATGTCGACCTCGAAGGTGGTCGGGGACTGCACCTTCAACTGGAGCGTCTCGCCCGGCTGCACACTCATCCGGGTGCCGAATCCCTCGATATCGCCCCAGGCACTTTCGCCGTACCAGTCGTCAAGCGGTGTGCCCAGTTTCGAGTTCTCACAGACAACAGGGTTGGAGCCGGTGCCACAAGGATCGGACACGGCTGAACTCGCTGACGCGGGAATCAGCACCAAGGCTGCTCCCGTGGCGGCCGCTACCGCGGCCCGAAACACCCGAGACCTCATTACAGATCGCCTGCTTCTCAAAGGAGGGCCGCCGGACGCTACTGAGCGTACGTAAGCGCCGGGGAGATACCAGATCTGCAGGTGTCGCGCCGCGACACCATTCGGTCAGTATCGCGCCGAGTCTCGGCGGATGATCGTTCCCGACGCGCAGCCACTCGGCTCGCCACGCGCAGCCGACCGGACGGAATCCGGTCAGGACGGTCGGGGCACCGCCTTACCGGTGGGCGTACCGTCAATCGAACCCACGACATTGTTGAACCACTCCGCATACGTGACCGAGCAGTCCGCACCGCATTGGCTGGTGTGCCCCCAATGGGTGGGGCCGAAGACATTGTCGCGCAGCCGCAGGCCGATCCCGTCCTGGGCGTACAGGCCGAATGCGCCGAGCGAGATGAAGCTGTCCCGCACCAGGTAATCCCGCAAAGTGGAGGTGCCCTCACTCTGCGTGAACAACACTGCGGTAATCGCCTTCCAGTAGCCCGGCACCTCCTTTCCGGTGAAGGCGTCGACCCCCGGTTCCAGGCGGCTGTTGCTGATGGTCACCGGTCCACTGCCGCCGTACGGGAAGACGCCCCCGGTGTGCGCCTGGGACGGGTCGGCGAGGTGGGCGATGTAGTTGTCGTGGAGCCAGCTCCGCTCGATGGTGACGTTGGCTCCGCACAGGCACATGCCGCCGGTGTTCGCCACGTCCACCCCGCTGATCCGGATCGTGCAGGTGGCACAGTCGTTGATCGCGTGATCGGTCAGCGCGGCGTTCTGCTGCCCGCCGGCGACCGGCTCCGGCCGGATGGTCGTGTTCCTGATGTTCAGCGTGAGGCGGCCGGCAGAGTTGGCGTTGACCAGGATGGCCCGGTTGGCCGAGCCCGGCGGCGGGGCAATTATCGAGTTCGTGATGTTGACCGTGCCGTGGCAGTCGGTGCCGATGTAGATGAAGGCACGGAAGTAGATCCGGTCCAGGTTGACCGTGCCCTTGCAGTCGTACAGGTCCCATTCCTTGCTGGCCCCGTCGTGCGGTTCGTACACCCGGTAGCCGCGTGGCACGGGCAGCTGGGCGTCCGACTGCCGGTAACGCCCGACGCCCGGTGCGCCGACTGAGAAGCGAGCGGGATAGCGGCCACCACCGGTGGGGTCGGCTGCCCGCGCCGTGGCGGAGGCAGGTGCGGATCCCGCCGCGGTGGGGGTCGGCGCGGGAGTGGCCGGCGTGGTGCGGGTCGGCGCGGACGTGGCCCCGGCAGCGGTGGCCGCCTGGCACCGCGCCGGGATCGCGCAGCCGGTCGGCTCGGCCACGCCGCGTTCCAGTGCCACCACCGTGACGGCGGCCCCGACCAGGAGCGCGCCGGCCGCCGCCAGGACCGGCCAACGCCTGCCGGTGCTACGCCTCTTCCCGGGCATCGACACCCGACCTCCCTCCGGCACGCCCGACCTAGGTCCGTTCCCAGGCCGTCCAGTAGCTGTTCGGGTTGATCACGTAGTCGACCGTCGGCTCGGGGATGTGCTCCACCCGGTGGCGCCGGCTGAACCGGTAGATCAGCTCCCAGTCCTCCTTCGGCGCCACGGTGGAACTGCGGCGCAGCCGGCTGAACACCAGGTCCGACGACCGTCTCGCCACGAAGGGGTTGGAATCCAAAAAGCACTTCTCCCAGGCGAGCTTGCGGTCGAACGCCACGGAGAGGATGTCGCGCTGGAGCCCGTCCGGCGTCACCCGGCGCATCGCGGTGTAGACCCCGTCCGGCCGTGGGCGCGACGGGTCGTCGTCCTGCAGCCGAGCGAGCGCGGTCTGCAGGTGATGCGGATGCCAGGCGTTGTCGTCGTCGAGGAACGCCACGAACCGGGAATCCGCCAGGCCCATCCCGATGTTGCGGCTGATCCCCAGCACGTTGATGTTGCGGCGCAGGCTGACCACGTGCAGGCGGGGGTCGGCCGGCAGTTCGGGGATCTGGCCGCCGCCGTCGTCGACCACGATGACGACGTGGTCGGTCACGGTCTGGGCCAGCACCGACTCCACCGCCCGCCGCAATCCATCCGGCCGTTTGTAGGTCAACACGATCGTCGCCACCAGGGCCCGGGGCTTGACGCCGCCGGGCAGCGTGGCCAGCAACCGGGCGATCTCGGACCGTTCGAACCGGTAGAGCCCGACCGCGGTGTGCCCGAGCAGCACCTTGTTGCGCAACTCCTCGAGAGGCAGCCAGCCAAAGGTGGCGCGCAGGCGCCGCTTCACCCAACTCATCTATGAGTCTCCACTCAGCTCCGTGTGACCGTCGCCAACGGCTTTTCACCGTGAGGCTCCGCCTCGCGGCCGGGTTGCGACCGGTCCGCCCGGCCGCTTCGCAGCAGCGGCCGGACGAAGGGCAGATAGACCGCCACTGCGGCCAGCCCGATGATTGCCAGCGGGAGGAAGCCGCCGCCGAGGACGAGGTGCATCCCCCAGGCCAGGGCGCCCACCGCCACCCCGCCGAGCGCCGGCCGGACGCAGGCGCGCAGCATCAGCGCGGGCCGGATGCCCAACCGGGACAGCACCACGACGAAAACCGGCGTGACGAGCAGACCGGCCACCACCACCTGCCCGGCGGCCACGCCCGCGATGCCGAGCCGGTGGGCGAACAACAGGAGCACCGGAGTCAGGCTGAACAGCCACCAGGCCTGCATCAGCATCAGGGTCTTGCGCACCCGGGTGGCCAGGCAGTCGTACGCCAGGTCGACGGCGACCCGGATCAGGCCCAGCCCCACCAGGAACTGCAGCGCCACCGCCGCCCCGGCCCACTGGTCGCCGTACACCAGGCGGACGACCGGGTCGGCGAGCACCCCCAGCAGCACGCAGCAGGGCACGGCGGCGGCCAGCACCATGGCCAGCGCCCGCTGGAAGCCGGCGGCGAACGCCTCCGGCGAATCCGCGAGGCGGGAGAAACCGGCGTACGACACCCGGCGGACGGTGTCCGACACGATCCGGACCGGCCAGCTCGACATGTTGAAGGCCATCGCGTACAGGCCGAGCGCGGCCGGACCGAGCACCGAGCCGACGACGACGGAGTCGACGTTGACGATGCCGAGGGTGAGCAGACTCGCCGACGCCAGGGGAAGCCCGAACCGCAGCAACCGGACGGCCTGCGTCCGGTCCCAGCCGAATCGCAGCATGTCGGGGGCACAGAGCGCGAACCCGACCAGCGCCACCATGTTGCCCGCGAGCGAGCCCCACGCGAAGGCTATCGCCCCCATCCCGGCGGCGGCCAGGGCGATCGTGACGGCGGTGTTCACGAGGAAGTTGGCGACGTCGACAACGGTGCGCCGGAACTGCTGGAACTCCCGGTTCAGCTTGCCGATCGGCACACAGGCGATGCCGTCGATGACCACGGTGAGGCAGAGCAGCCGCAGCATCGCCGTCGCCTCTGGCGACCCCAGCAGGCGCGCCACCGTCGGCGCCGTGACGAAGAGCACGAGATAGAAGGCGCTGCTGGAGATAGTCGACAACGTCAGGACGGTCGGCGCGAACCGCTTGATGTCGCCGTTCCAGCGCACGAGGGCCAGGCTGACGCCCATCTCGTTCAGGGAGAGCAGCATCGCCAGGACCAGCGACCCGACGGCGTACAGCCCCCACTCGTACGGCCCGAAGAACAGCCGCGCCAGCACGACGCCGGTCGCGAACGTGCCCCCTCGACGTACGATGGTGTTGATCATGCTCCATCGGGTCGCCGCGGCGACCTTCTGGTTCAGGTCCGTCACAGAGCCGGGTCTCCCCTCTTGAACTCCTCGGAGCGGGCGATGCCGAGGTACGCGCCCGAAAGACCGAGAAACAGGAACGACGTCCCGGCCACCATCGGGAAGCTAAGCGTGTCGAAGGTAAAGGTCACCACCAGCATCACGAATCCGACAGCTACGAAGGCCTGGCCGGTCTCCCGGCGGGCCGGATCGGTGAACCGCCGCCGGCCGGCGCCGCCGCAGTGCAGCGTGGTGACGTAGACGAGAACGATGCTCACCACGCCGACGACGCCCATCTCCAACAGGGCAAGCAAATACTGGTTGTCGGTGTAGCGGTACATCAGCGGCAGGAAGGTGCCGAAACCCCGGCCCGTCCAGAGTCGCTCGACGATGTAGGCGTTGACGCCCGCGCTCGTCGCGGTGCGGGACTGGGTGCTGTTGTCGCCGCCGTTCAACATCGCGGTGAAGAGGCCCATGATCGTCACGAAGAGGCCCGGCAGCGCCAGCCTCGCCACGGCCAGCGACGGCAGCACGGTGGCGAACGTCCACCCGATCCGCCGCGCGTTCCAGGTCGGCAGGAGCACGAGCAGCACCACGCCCAGACCCACCACGGAGGTCCGGGAGACGGTGGTGATGGCGCCCATCGCGATCAGCACGACCGGCAACCAGCGGCGCATCGCCTTGCGCTCACCCCCGTGGAATGCCTGCTGGAGGGCGAACGGCAGCGCCAGGGCCATGACGGCGGCGAGTTCGAGGGTGTTCGCGGCGGTCGCGGTGGGCCGGACGAAGGCACCCCTGGTGACCAGTTCCTGGGCGCCGCTCGACATCCCCGGGATCTGGATCCAGGCGGTCAGGCTCGTCCCCAGCACGAACTCGCCCAGGGCGACGACCGCGATGACGGTGCAGCACCGCACGAAGACCCGCAACAGCCGGTCGAGGTGGTCGTAGTTCCGGATCGACGTGGCGAGGAGCACGATGGACGTCCACACCAGGAGCTGGATCAGCCCCCGATCGGCGGCGCTCACCTCCAGCGGCTCCGCGTCCCGTCGGGCGGCGGCGACGTAGCTGAGCAGCACGGCCACCGCGACGCCGAAGAGAGCGAGCCGGGGCGCCCGGGTGAACGGCGCCGGCCGAGCCCGCCGCATCAGCCAACTGGCCAGAAACCACACCAGGCCGACGAGGACGAACAGGCTCGCCACCGTCCCGGTTGCCCCGATGCCAGGGAAGACCAACCGGGACGGCACGAGCATCAGGAAAACGACGTAGAGGGTCAGCAGCGAATGGGGTCCGAGGCTGGCGAGGCGCTGCTGGGAGAGGTAGACCCGGCTGGCTCGCCGCGGCGCCGGGACCGCGGCGGAAAAACTAGGTTCCGTTAAGCCGGTCGACATTCTGGCCTCTGTGGTGGGACCTCTCCGAGGACCGGTACGTGGTGGACGGCGGCCCCGACGGCGAGGCTTTCCACGCCCCGCTCTCCGGCCGCGGAGCCGGCCCCGTCCCGGGCCGCCTGAGGATCACCGTCTCGTCGGCTCCGACGCGATTGCCGCGACCCTCGACGCCGTTCGTGGCCACCGCGGGCTTTCCCTGGGCGGCACGGTCGTCCCGCTCGGGGTTCGGCGGCCGCTGCGGGGGCCGGGCCGGGGCCGGTCGGCCGGGCACGTTGGCGGAGCCGCCGGCAGCGACCGGGGCGGGCGCGGCGGCGGCGGCCAGCTCCTGGCGTCGCTGGCGGGACCGCGCCAGGCTCTCCACCACGAACGTCAGCAGCAGGGCGAGCGCGGCGGTGCCGCCACCGGCCGCGATCACCAACTTGAGCTTGTCCTTGAGCTGCGGTTCGGGCTTCTGTGGCGGGATGATCTCGGTCATCCGGATCATGTCCCGCTCCTTGACGTCGTTCTCCGACTGGATCTTCGCCAGCTTGGCCTCGGCGTACCGCGCGATCGTCGCGGTCGAGGCGAGCAGGTGGGCCTGGTCCGTGCCGGTGATGGTGAAGGTCAGGAAGGGTCCCTGCGCGCCCTCGGCCAGCCCGACCTCGAAGTCCTCGGTCACCCCCATCTTGAGCAGCTCCGCCTGGGCATCGGTGGATTGGAGGCTGCGACCGAGGAAGTCGGCGGTGGCGACCAGGGAACCGTTGAAGTTGAGGAACGGGTTGTCGTTGTGCTCGCCCGGCGTGGCTGCATCGGTCGCGACCGGCGAGCTGAGCAGGCTGACGGTGGTGGTCGACTGGTACGAGGTCGGCACCAGCACGAAGGCGGCAATGCCGAGCCCGACCGCCAGGACCATCATCGGCAGGAGGATGTACCAGCGGGCGCGAGCCACCGAGAGGATCTCGCCTAGGTCCACGACGCCCCTCCAACTTCTCTAGGACGTCAGTCGTCGGTAATTGAAAGAGCATTCCTCGACACCGGGGACGGTTCCGCGCCGAAGGTCGAAGTCAAGCTATACAGACCGGAGGCACGACGGCTACCGCCGATCCGGTCGAGTTGCTTGCTGCATTCGTCCATGCCCCGTGGCATCCTCCACGCCTGAGTCGTCACACAGCATAAGCGGCGAGCGGACCAGAAAGGACCCGAAGGGCGTGTATATGTCTGATGTCTTGGCGACGCTGCGTCGGCGGTGGTATCTCGTCGCCACCGGCCTGGTGGTCACCGCGCTGGCCGGCCTGGGCGCGCCCCAGGTCACGCCGCGTTACCTCGCCTCGGAGGTCGTCGTGATGCAGCCGCCGGTCTCGCCCTACGCGCCCAACCCGATGACCGGGCTCTACCCGTCGATTTCGATCACCGGAGCGGCGGTGGCGCAGCGGCTGAGCACGCCCGACGCGAAGGCGCGCCTGCGGACGGCGGGAGTGACCGGTCCGTACGCCTTCCAGCCCCGCAACACCGGCACCAACCAGGAGCCCCGGTACGTGATCGGCTCGATGACCATGACGACGATCGCATCCGACGAGGAGAGTGGGCTGCGCGCGCTCGCCGTGCTCAGGGACGCCTTCGAGCAGGAGCTCAAGAGCTTGCAGGACCGGTGGAAGGTGGCTCGGCAACTGCGCATCACCACCGCCGTCCTCGTCCCGCCGAGCGCGACGTTGCAGCCCCACTCGCCGTCACGGGCCCTGGTCGGCGCCGGGCTGCTCGGCGTCATCGCGACCCTGGCGGTGACCCTCTGGACCGACGAATTTCTCCGCCGCCGCAGCACGCGCCGATCGGTGAACGTGACCCGGTGACCGATCGTCCGCATCAGAGTTGCCGACGTTGCCGCAGGTCAGGGCCAGGAAACGGGCACATTCGGTGAGTCCTCTGTAAACATCCCGACACGCCGGGCGACCCAACGGTTGATTGTTTACTCAATCAGCGGCGGGGAGCGTACGCAGGGAATCAGCTCGAACGTGAACCGAGGTGACCCGGACGTGATCAATTCCCGGCCCCACATCACCATCCTCGTGGCCAACCTTCCCGCCGAACGCGATCGCCGAGTCATCAGGGAATGCCTGAGCCTCGAGGCAGATGGCTTCGACGTCACCGTCATCGCGCCACGTGGCGACAAAAGCCTGCGCACTTTGCCGGGCAGTCGGAGCACTCGGCTACGCCCCTATCCAACCTTTGTCTACGGCCACGGGGTACTTTCGTACGGCGTCGAATTCGCCTGGTCGTTCCTCTGGATCGCCGTCCGCCTGCTGGCCGAGGTGCTCGGTGGACGGGCGCACGCGGTGCAGGTGTGCAACCCGCCCGATGTCTACTGGCCGCTGGCGCTGCTGCTGCGGGCCCTGGGCCGCCCTTGGGTCTTCGACCACCACGACCTATGCCCCGAGGTCTACGCGTCCCGCGTCGGCACCCCGAACAAGTGGGCCTTCCGGGTTCTCCGGGCCTTCGAGTGGCTGACCCTGCATACGGCCACCGAGGTCGTGGCCACCAACGAGTCGTTCAGGGACAACGCCGTACGGCGTGGCGTCTCGCCGGCACGGGTGACGGTGGTCCGCAACGGTCCGACCCGGGGGGAGGTCGCCGAGCCGGGCGAAACCACCGACCCGGCGGATGGCCGCCAGGCCGACCAGAAGGTGGTCTATCTCGGTGTCTTCGGACCACAGGACAACGTGGAGGGAGCCGTGCTGGCCGCCGAGCAGTTGATCCGTCGCCGCGGGCGTACCGGCTGGCGCATGGTGCTCGCCGGCGACGGCGAGAGCATGCCGGCGCTGACCAGGCTCGCCACGGACCGGGGCCTGACGGACGTCGTGGAGTTCACCGGTTGGCTCGACGGCGTGGCCGTCGACGAACTGCTGCGCACCGCGACGGTCGCGATCCAGCCCGACCTGCCGACCCGGATGAACGAACTGTCCACCATGGCCAAGACCGTCGAGTACCTCGGCCGTGGTGTGCCGGTCGTGGCGGTGGACCTCCTCGAGACCCGTCGCAGCGTGGGTGAGGCCGGCGCCTACGTCCCCACCGGTGCACCGGAGGAGTTCGCCGAGGCCATCGACGAGCTGCTGGACGATCCGGCTCGCCGGGCGCAGATGCGGGCCGTCGGGCTGGCCCGCTTCCGGGAGACCCTCGCCTGGGAGCACCAGGCCGACGCCTACGTCGCGGTGTGGCGCCGGCTCCTCGCCAAGCGACTCCCCGACGGCGTTGCCACGCCCGCCTCCCCCGCCGGCGCGGTGGCCGGACCGGCCACGCGGGCGGGCGACGCGGCGCCGGCCGAGCACCACCCGTCGGCGGCGACCGAGGACCGGGTAACCACGCGGTGACCAGCATCGTCATCGCCGCCCACAACGAGCGCGCCGTCATCGGCCGCTGCCTCGATGCCCTGCTGGCCGAGGCCGCGCCCGGCGAGTTCGAAGTCACCGTCGTCGCCAACGGCTGCACCGATGAGACCGCCGCCATCGCCGCCGCGCGACCGGGGGTACGGGTCGTCGAACTCGCCGAGGCCGGCAAGCCGGCCGCCCTGAACGCGGGGGACGAGGCCACGCGCGGATTCCCGCGCATCTATCTCGACGCCGACATCGTGCTCTCCACACAGGGGGTACGGGCCGTCGCCGCGGCGCTTGACGGACCGCACCTGGCCGCGACGGTCCGCCGGGAGCTCGACCTAACCGGCCGGCCGATACTGGTGCGCGCCTACTTCAGCGTCCACCGCCGTTTGCCGGTCTTCCGGGACGGTCTCTTCGGGCGCGGCGTGATCGGACTGTCCGAGGCCGGTCGGCATCGCTTTGACCGGTTCCCGGCGCTCGTGGCCGACGACCTCTTCCTCGACTCCTTGTTCGGGGCAGCCGAGAAACGGCAGGTCGACACGGTGAGCTCACGGGTGGCGACCCCGCGGCGCACCGGGGACCTGGTGCGCCGGCTAAGCCGGGTCCGCAGAGGCAACTCGGCCATGCGTGCCGCCGCCGGCCAGGGCCAGGTCGGGGCGCGCGTCCACCCCGCGGCCCGCCTCTCCTGGCTCCGTGACGTGGTCATCCCCCGGCCCTGGCTCGCCCCGGCGGCGCTCTGCTATGTGGCGATCACGGTCCTCGCCGCGCTGTCCGCCCGGAGCCACGCTGAAGGCGCGGCCGGTTGGGGGCGCGACGACTCGTCCCGACAGGAAGAGGCGCATGCCCCAGTCCGACGGTAGGCACGTGCCGACCGGCACCACGGTCAACATCTGCTTCCACGGCATCGGCGAGCCGCGCCGGGACCTCGAGCCCGGCGAGGAGCGCTACTGGATCCGGCCGGACCAGTTCCACGCCATCCTGGACGACCTGCTCAGCTGGCCGTCGGCGCGGATCAGCTTCGACGACGGCAACCTCTCCGACGTGCGGATCGGTCTGCCCGGGCTCACCGCCCGCGGCCTGTCGGCCGAGTTCTTCGTCCTGGCGGGGCGGCTCGGGACGGCCGGCAGCCTGGACGCAGACGACGTACGGGAACTGCAGGGTCACGGCATGACGATCGGCACGCACGGATTGCACCACCGCTCGTGGCGCGGAATGGACGAGCAGACCACGTACGACGAGCTCGTGACGGCCCGGTACCGTCTCGTCGAGGTGGTCGAGCAGGACATCACGACGGCCGCCTGCCCGCTCGGGCAGTACGACCGGCGGGCGCTCGGCGAGCTCCGGCGGCTGGGCTACACCGCAGTCTTCACCAGTGATCGCCGGCCGGCCAGGCGAGCGGCATGGCTCCAGCCGAGATTCAGCGTCCGCCGCGACGACACGCCCGCCACTCTGCGGGCTGCCGTCGGGGCCAGCCGAGGCTGGCCCCGACGGATCCGGGGCGAGCTGGTGAGCGTGGCCAAGCGCTGGCGGTAGCCGGCGTCACCCGGCGGAGTGCACGGTCGCCGGCCCCGGCACCTCCCGGATCTTCGCGGGCCTGAGCAGGTCCCGCGCTGCTGCCCGGCTGGTCTGCCGACCGAGCAGGGCGCGGCTGGCCTCACGAGCCAGGAGCACGAACCAGTAGACCGCGGTAGACGCCAGGCCGTGCCGACGGCGGTAGAGGCGTACCCGATTGAGCGTGAGCAGCGCCCACAGCTTCGGCGAGTGCCGGGAGTCACCCTCCAGGTGCACGGCGCGGGCACCGGGTACGAAGCGCGTGACGAGACCCGCGTCCCGGGCCCGCAGGGCGAAGTGGGTCTCCTCCGAGTAGAGGAAGAAGGACTCGTCCCACGGGCCACACCGCTGCCAACACTCTCGACTGATCAGCAGCGTGGAACCCTCGGCCCAGTCGGTGACCGTCTCCCGGGCGTACCGGCGATCGTCGGTCACCACCTCGCCGATCACGGCATAGCGGCCGGCTCTCCGAGCCCCGAGAATGGCGTCCCCGAGGGCCCGCAGGATGGTGGGTTCGCGGCGCAGCGTCGTGATGAGCGCGCCGACACCATCCACGATATGCGGCACCGCTATGCCGGTGCCGTTCGTGCCGAGGGCGGCCAGCAGGGTCTCGACGCAGCCTGGCCGGAGCCGGACGTCGGGGTTGAGCACGAGCACCGCCGCGTGCGGCGGCGCCGCGGCCACGGCCGCGTTGATACCGGCGGCGTAGCCCGCGTTGCGTCCCATCTCGACCACGGTCGCTTCGGGCGCCAGGCGACGCAGGGCCGCCACGGTGCCGTCGGCGGAGGCGTTGTCGGCGACCGTGAGGTGCCAGGACAACCCGCCCAGCCCCGGGCCCAGTGCCGCGAGGAGATCAGGCAGCAGCCGCTCGCTGTTGTAGGTCACCACAACGACGGCAACCCTCACCTCGGTAACGCTCATCAAGTGCTCCCATCCATGAAATGCCGGGTGTCACCGCTCGTGCAGCCTGGCGCGGAGACCGCGCAGGATTCGGCCCGTCCCGCCGCTGCGGAGTCGAGCCCCGACGGCGCCGGTGCGCACCGAGCGCGCCAGCGCGAATTGTGCCCGCCGGGCGCCGGCCACCGCCCACGACCGGCCGACGCGTCCCTCGGCCACCGGCACCTCGTCATTTGACAGCCGGCTCTTGTAGAGCGCCTCGGACTTGCCGAGGTCGATGTGCTCGATCCCATCGGCCGCACCGGCCTCGGCCATGCGGAGGCAGAGCAGGATGCCGGCGGAGTGCCGCGCCAGGTCGACGTCGTACGCGGGGAACCAGTAGGCGAGCACCGACCGGCTCCGCAGCCCGAGGTGGGCGGCGACGGGCTGGTCTCCGGCGTAGAGCGTGGAGACGACGGCCCGGCAGCCGGCCGCGGAGGACTGGGACAACTCCGTGAGCACCGCCTGGATCCACGGCGTCCGGAACCGGTCGTACTGCTGCGTCCGGCGGTACTGGTCCGACTTCCAGCGCCGCAGCGCGAGCATCACGCCCTCGCTGCGGTCCTCCCACTCGAACCGCTCCTCGCCGAGCTCGCGCACCATGCGGCGCTGCTTGCGCAGCGCCTGCCGAATCAGGTTCCCGTCGGTCATCCGGTCGTCGACGTAGCTCTGGTAGCCCTTCGACAGGTCGATGATGGGAGACCCGGCCACCCGAGCCTGGTACGGCGCGAAGGGTGCCTGATCGGCCAGCAGATGGTCGAACTCCCACACGGCCAGCCCGCACGCCTTCAACAGCCGGACCGGGTCCCAGTCCAGGCCGGGACGGTGCACCAGGCCTTGACAGTCGGAGATGCCGGAGCCGATCGGCACTCCGATGACCCGATGCCTCACCTCATACGGGAAGAAGCCGACGATCTTCGGGCCGTCCTGCAGCACCGCCACCCGGGCAGTGGGGCGGCTACGACCGACCGCGAGGGCGAATTCCGGGGCGAGGAAGGGATTCTGCAGCCTCGGCTGGGACTCCTGCATCTGCCGCCACTCGGTGACCTCGGCCGGGCCGAGGTCACTCGGACGGACAACGGAGATCTGCATCGGTCGCCTTTCCCGGGACAACGCTGTTTTCGCCGCGGTTCATCGTGCCCGCTCCCGACGCAAAGGTGAACCGGGGCCGGTGTCGGTTAGCCGTCTGCGCATGTGGACCTGTGGTGGCCCGTCGGCACCGTTCGGACGGCCGGGCCCAGCCGTCGGTACGCTCCGGCGCTTCACGGGCGGCCAAGGGCCCGGTACTCCCAACCCGCCGCTTGCCATCGGGCCGGGTCCAGGGCGTGCCGGCCGTCGGCGATACGCGGCCTCGCCACCACCGTACGCAGCGCCGCCGGGTCGATTTCCCGGAACTGCGACCACTCGGTCAGCAGCACCACCACGTCCGCGCCGGTCGCCACATCGAAGGCGCTGTCACCGTATTCGAGCGCCGGATACGCCCGGCGCGCGTTGGCCATGGCCACCGGGTCGAAGACCCGCACCCGTGCCCCCGCCCGGTGCAGGGCGCTCGCGACGTCGAGCGCGGGCGCGTCCCGGATGTCGTCAGAGTTCGGCTTGAACGCCGCGCCCAGGGCCGCCACCCGGACCCCGCGCAGGTCCCCGCCGGCAAGATCGCGTACCAGGTCCACCATGCGTTCCCGGCTGCGCTGGTTGATCCCGTCCACCTCGCCCAGGAAGGCCACCGCCCGCCCCACGCCCAACTCCTCGGCCCGGTGCATGAACGCGCGGATGTCCTTGGGCAGGCACCCGCCACCGAAGCCCAGCCCCGGACGCAGGAACCGGCTGCCAATCCGCTCGTCGAGTCCCAGGGCCGTGGCCAGGTCGTGGACGTCCGCGCCGCTGGCCTCGCACACCTCTGCCATGGCGTTGATGTACGAGATCTTGGTGGCCAAGAAGCCGTTCGCCGCGACCTTGACCAGCTCCGCGGTCTGCGGATCCGTCACCAGCACCGGGCAGCCCTGGTCGACCATCGGAGCGAACACCTCGCGCAGGCGTCGCTCGGCCCACCGGGAGGAAACGCCGAACACCAACCGGTCGGGACGCATCGTGTCGTCGACGGCGAAGCCCTCACGGAGGAACTCGGGGTTCCAGGCCAGCTCCACGGCATCGCCGGCCGGCGAGACGGCGTGCATCAGGTCGGTGAGCCGGGCAGCGGTGCCGACCGGAACCGTGGACTTGCCGACGACCAGCGCACGTCGGTGCAGGCCACGGGCCAACGTGATCAGCGCCGCCTCGACATGCCGCAGGTCAGCCGCGTACGAACCGGCCCCCTGCGGGGTCCCTACGCAGAGGAAATGGACGTCGCCGAAGTCGGCCGCCTCGGCCAGGGACGTGGTGAAGCGCAACCGCCCCGAATCCAGCGCCTTCGCCAGCAACTCGGGCAGCCCGGGTTCGAAGAAGGGCACCTCGCCCGCGGCCAGCCGCTCGATCTTGTTCGCGTCGACGTCGACGCCGAGCACCTGGTAGCCGAGCGCGGCCATGCACACCGCGTGGGTGGCCCCCAGGTAGCCGGTGCCGATGACGGTGAGCTTGGGGGCAGTGCAACCCACCGGTTCGATGCACCCGGTGTCCATGGTTTCCTCCAGACGGATCAGGACGCGACCGACAGCGCGTGCGCCAGTCGTGCGATGACGGGGTGCGGCGCGGTCAGTAGGCTCCGGAGCTCCGGACGACGGCGCTCAGCGTGCGGACCAGGATCACCAGGTCCATGGTCAGCGACCAGTTCTCCACGTACGACAGGTCGAGTCGGATGGACTCCTCCCAGGACAGGTCCGACCGGCCGGAAACCTGCCACAGCCCGGTCAGGCCGGGCTTGACGACCAGACGCCGGCGCATGTCCGACGGATAGTTGGCCACCTCACCCGGCAGCGGCGGCCGCGGTCCGACCAGCGACATGTCGCCCCTGAGCACGTTGACGAGCTGCGGGACCTCGTCCAGCGAGAGCCGGCGCAGCCAGCGCCCGACCCGGGTCACCCGGGGGTCCTGGCGCATCTTGAACAGCTCCCCGTCGGTCTCGTTGCGGTCGAGCAGTTCCGCCAGGCGTTCCTCGGCGTTCACGTACATGGTCCGGAACTTGTAGATGCGGAACGGCCGGCCGTTCTTGCCCACCCGCACCTGACGGAAGATGGCGGGCCCGCCGGCACCCGGGCTCATCCGGACCAGCACGGCGATCGCGAGCAGCACCGGGGCGGCGACGATCAGCAGCAGGAACGCCGACACCCGGTCGAAGACCGCCTTGACGACCCGCCGGCCGCCCTTCAACCGAGGGTGCTCGACGTGCAGCATCGGCAGGCCGTCGACGGGTCGGACGGTGGTGCGGTCGCCGGCCACGTCCACGAGGTTGCTGGCGACGATCAGGTCGACCTCGTCGCGTTCGAGTTGCCATCCCAACCGGCGCAGGGCGGATCCCGCCATCTCGGGACAGGAGAGCACGACGATCGTGTCCGCGCCCGCGCCCGTGACGGCCGCCGGAACGTCCGCGAAGGTGCCGAGGATCGGCGGCAGCCCGCTGGCGCGTGGCTCCGCGATTGCCACCGGCAGATGCGGGAGACAGGCGCCGACCACGCCGAGCCCGTGGTAGCACTCGCGGCGCAGCCTCCTGGTCATCTCCGCGACGGCGGTTTCGTGCCCGACCAGGATCACCCGGTGCAGCCGCTCACCGCGGGCCCACGACCGGTGAAGCTGCTGGCGGACCAGGTAGCGCATCGCGACGCCGGCGACGGTGACCAGTGGCATTGCGATGATCACGTAGCCTCTGGCGAGTCGGAAGTCGAACGCGAGGGAGACGACCGCCAACATGGCGGTAACGGCGAGACCGGTTTGGAAGACCCGGACGTACTCATCATTTCCTACGAATAGATGGCGCGATTCATACGCTCGGTTGAGGGTGAGCGCCAGCACCCAGGCGAACGGCAGCGCAAGGGTGAGCCAGAGATGACCACGGTTGTACGGCTCCGCCGTCGCCGGGCCGAATCTAAGGCTCAGCGCCACCCCGGCCGACCCGGCACTGGCCGCGAGGTCGACGAGGCAGAGTGTGGCCACGTAACGGGACTGCCATCCAGTCCGCAGTGGATTGACCGAATGGCCTATCGGCGCCCACTCACCCTGCCGCCTAGTCGTGTCGTCAATGACCTGCGCGATTTCTACCAATGCACACCGCCCCACGTACACGGGCCGACCAGCCACACCCCTGCGGCTCGTCGTCCGGCTCGAGTTGGTGGTACCCGCGAAGACTATGCGTCCGGGATCCCCTTCCCAGAGGCGTAGGCGGGACCGACTGAGGTGAGCATGCTGACCACGGACTCAATGCGCCAGCATCGTGTTCGGCATTTCTGAGCCAAAGTCGAATTGCCGACTACGCACGCGCTGACTGGCGGCCGACCGCATACCGAACCGGCGTTTCACAATGGCCGTCCAGTTGCCCTGGTCAACCGAACGAGGCGGCGGTGACACTTTCGGACGTTGTCAGAATCGTTCGGTTTCCGGTCCCCAGGTGACCCTTCGCGGCCGGTAGCCTCGCGCCATGCGCGGAATACTTCTCGCCGGCGGCACCGGAACGCGGCTGTGGCCGATCACCCGTGCAGTGTCCAAGCAACTCATGCCAATCTTCGACAAGCCGATGATCTACTACCCCCTGTCCACATTGATCATGGCGGGCGTACGCGAGATCTTGATGATCACCACACCCGAGGATCAGGACCAGTTCCGTCGCGTGTTCGGTGACGGGGCCCAACTGGGGCTGCGGCTGGAGTACGCCGTACAGCCACGCCCGCAGGGAATCGCGCAGGCCTTCCTCGTCGGCGCCGACTTCATCGGCGCCGAATCCGTGGCCCTGGTGCTCGGCGACAACATCTTCCACGGCGTCGGGCTCGGCCGGCAGCTCGCCGGTCACGGAGACCTCGTCGGCGGTCGGATCTTCGCCTACCAGGTGGCTGACCCCGGGGCGTACGGAGTGGTCGACTTCGACGCCGACGGCAGAGTGCTCTCGATCGAGGAGAAGCCGGCGGGGCCGAAGTCCCGCTACGCCGTGCCCGGGCTGTACTTCTACGACAACCGGGTGGTCGACTTCGCCCGCAAGCTCACGCCCAGCGCCCGTGGCGAGCTGGAGATCACAGCGCTGAACGAGATCTACCGAGAGCTGGGCGAGCTGTCCGTGACAGTGCTGGACCGGGGCACCGCCTGGCTGGACACCGGCACCTTCACGTCAATGATGCAGGCCGCCGAGTTCGTCCGGGTCATCGAGGAGCGCCAGGGCATGAAGATCGGGTGCGTCGAGGAGGTCGTCTGGCGGGCAGGCCTGATCGACGACGACCAGCTGCGGACGCTGGCCGAGCCACTGTCCAGGAGTGGATACGGCGACTACCTGCTCGGCCTGCTGGACCAGCACCACCGCCGGGAGGTACGCCGATGAAGATCCGGCCGTTGAGCATCGACGGGGCCTGGGAGATCAGCCCGCAGCAGCACGGCGATCCGCGCGGGTTGTTCCTGGAGTGGTACCGCTCCGACCGGCTCGCCGCCGTGGTCGGCCATCCGCTGCGGCTCGCCCAGGCCAACCTCTCGATCTCCGCGCACGGCGTCGTCCGTGGCATCCACTTCGCCGACGTGCCCCCCGGCCAGGCCAAGTACGTGACGTGCGTCCGGGGGGCGGTCATCGACGTGGTGGTGGACGTCCGAATGGGCTCGCCGACGTTCGGGCGGTGGGAGGCGGTCCGTCTCGACGACGACGACCGTCGCGCGGTCTACCTAAGCGAGGGCCTGGGACACGGCTTCTGCGCGCTGACCGACGATGCCACCCTCAGCTACCTCTGCTCCACCAGGTACAACCCAGCCGCCGAGCACGCCGTGCACCCGCTCGACCCGGAGCTGGCGATCAGCTGGCCGACCGAGGCGCCGCTGCTGTCGGCGCGGGATGCCACGGCGCCGACCCTGGCCGAAGCGCGGGCAGCGGGCCAGCTCCCGGACTACCCGACCTGCCGGTCCCAGCTGGCCGGCCGGACCTCCGGTACGACGCCCGCCTCGACGGAAGGAAGTCACCCGTGAGAATCCTGGTCACCGGCGGAGTCGGATTCATCGGGTCGGAGTACGTGCGCATGCTGTTGGCCGCGCCGGGCAGCACCGGCCCGAGGGACCCGCAGGTCGAGCCGACCGCCGTCACGGTGCTGGACAAGCTGACCTACTCCGGAAACCCGCAGAACCTGGCGCCGGTGCGGGATGACCGACGGCTGCGGCTCGTGCCGGGTGACATCTGTGACAGTGCCCTCGTCGACGAGGTCGTCGCCGACCATGACGTGATCGTCCACTTCGCCGCCGAGTCCCACGTGGACCGTTCCATCGAGGGCGCCGCGCCGTTCGTCGTCACCAACGTGCTCGGCACCCAGACCCTGCTCGACGCCGCACTGCGGCACGGCACGCAGCGGTTCGTGCACGTCTCCACCGACGAGGTGTACGGCTCCATTGACGAGGGCTCCTGGACAGAGACCTGGCCGCTGTCGCCGAACTCCCCGTACTCGGCTTCCAAGGCCGGCTCCGACCTGCTCGCCCTGTCCTACCACCGCACCCACGGCATGGACGTGGTGGTCACCCGCTGCTCCAACAACTACGGGCCGTACCAGTTCCCCGAGAAGATCATCCCGCTGTTCGTCACCAACCTGCTCGACGGCGGCACGGTGCCGCTCTACGGCGACGGCGGGAACATCCGCGACTGGCTGCACGTGCACGACCACTGCCGAGGCATCGCGCTGGTCCAGCACAAGGGCCGTGCGGGTGAGGTGTACAACATCGGCGGCGGCACCGAGCTGACCAACAAGGAACTCACCGGCCGGCTGCTGCAGGCGTGCGGCGCCGGCTGGGACCGGGTCGTACCGGTCGTCGATCGCAAGGGCCACGACCGCCGCTACTCGCTGGACATCACCAAGATCAGCGAAGAGCTAGGGTACGCCCCCAGCATCGACCTCGAGCGCGGTCTGGCGCAGACCGTGCGCTGGTACCGGGACAACCGGGCCTGGTGGGCGCCGCTGAAGGCGGCCAACAGGCCGGCCGTCGCCGCGTGAGTCGCCTGCTGGTCACCGGCGCCGGCGGCATGCTGGGGCGGGATCTGCTGGCCGCGCTGCGGCCGCGGGACGACCTGTCGGTCACCGCCACCACCCGCGCCGACCTCGACATCGCCGACCCGGACGCGGTGCGGGACGCCGTCGCCGGGCACGACCTCGTGATCAACACCGCGGCGTGGACCGACGTCGACGGGGCCGAAGCCCGGGAGCAGGCCGCCACCGCCGTCAACGGCGACGCGGTCGCCAACCTGGCCAGCGCCTGCGCCGCGACCGGGGCGCGGATGATCCACATCTCCACCGACTACGTCTTCCGAGGCGACGCCACCGAGCCGTACCCGGAGGACGCCCCGACCTGTCCGGTCAACGCGTACGGGCGCAGCAAACTCGTCGGAGAGCTCGCCGTGACCCGGTTGCTCCCCGACGCCGGCTACGTCGTGCGCACCGCCTGGCTCTACGGCGCGCACGGGCCCAACTTCGTCGCGACCATGCTGCGGCTCGCCGGGGAACGCGAGCGGCTCGACGTGGTGAACGACCAGCGGGGGCAACCCACCTGGTCATACCGGCTGGCGGAGCAGCTCGTCGCGCTGACCGGCGCGGCGCTGACCGGCCACGCCGCCCCCGGCGTCTACCACGGCACCGCCTCGGGCGAGACGACCTGGTACGGCCTGGCACGCGCCGTGTTCGACCTGCGCGGCCTCGACCCGGACCGCATCCGGCCGACAACCAGCGACGGTTACCGGCGGTCCGCGCCCCGTCCGGCGTACAGCGTCCTGGGCCACGACCGCTGGCGTGCGGCGAACCTGCGGCCGCTGGCGGACTGGCGCTCGGCCCTGGCTGAGGCATTGGCCACCGGTCGGACCCGTTAGGCGGGCAGCTCCAGCAAATACTCCTCGACCTCGGCGCCGCGGCCGTTGGCGTACCCGTGGTCCTCGCCAACCACCACGAAGCCGCACTTGCCGAGCACGGCGAGGGATGCGGCGTTGTCCTTGGCGGCGCGGGCGTGCACCGGCCGCTGCGGCAGCTCGCGCAGCAGCGCGGCCAGGGCCGCGGTGGCGTCGCCCCGCCCCCAGCGGGCCGGGTCGATCCAGTAGGTGACCTCGGTGCGCTCGCCGTCCGGGAAGGCGCTCACGTGGCCGACCACCGCGCCGTCGACCTCTGCGGTGCGGACCAGGATCTCCGGGTCGGTGAGCACCCGCGCCCAGTGCCGGGCGAACTCCCGGTGGTCGGCCGGGTCCGCCGGGCCGAACGCGGCCACGTCCGGTCCGGGCGCCAGCGCCGGAGCAGGCGCTCATCGAGGCGAGCGGCCAGGCCGGGCTGCTGGTGGTCGGCTCGCGGGGGCGGGGCGGCTTCGCCGGTCTGCTGCTCGGCTCGGTGAGCCAGGCGGTGGTGCAGCACGCCAACTGCCCGGTGCTGGTCGTCCACCGCCACGAGAGGTGACCGCAGCCCGCCGGGGTGGACGCCCCGGCGGGTGCGGCGGTGGTCAGGACTCGGTGCGGTTGAGCAGCTGCTCGAAGCTGGTGGTGAGGGCGAACGGATCGGCGGGGCCGGCCGCCGGCGGGCGTTGCCGGACCTGCTCGGCCAGCTCGCGACCGGCGCGGTCGATGCGGGCCCGCAGCGCGCCGTCCGCGCTGCCGGCGGACCAGTCCTCCGGGGCGGCGAAGACCGCGGTGGGCATCACCACGGCGTGCAGGTAGCTGAACATGGGCCGCACGGCGTGCTCCAGGGAGAGCGAGTGCCGGGCGGTGCCACCGGTGGCACCGATCAGCACCGGCCGGCCGATCCTGCCCCGGGCGGTCATGAGCGCAGGAGCTCAGCATCAGCCGCCGCCGACGTGGCGGAGGACGGCCAGGACGCGGCGGTTGTCGCTCTCCGAGGACGGCAGACCGAGTTTCGCGAAGATGTTCGCCACGTGCTTCTCCACGACTCCGGAGGTGATGACAAGAGCCGCCGCGATTCCGGCGTTGGATCGTCCCTCGGCCATCAGCGACAGCACCTCGCGCTCGCGGGGGGTCAGCGACGCCACCCCGGCCGTGTGCTGCCCGGCCCGCATCAGGTGGCCGACCACCTCCGGATCCAGCGCGGTGCCGCCGGATGCCACGCGGGTCAGCGCGTCCACGAAATCGGCGACGTCGGCGACTCGGTCCTTGAGCAGGTATCCGACGCCGGTCGGCCGGTCGGCGAGCAGGCGGGTCGCGTAGCGGGTCTCCACGTACTGGGAGAACATCAACACACCGACGTCGGGATGGTCGCGTCGGATGTCGATCGCGGCGCGCAGTCCCTCGTCGGTGTGCGTCGGTGGCATCCGGATGTCGATGATGGCTACGTTCGGCATGCTGGTGGCGATCGCGGACCGCAACGCATCCGCGTCGGCCACCGCCGCGCACACCTCGAAACCGCGGTCGGTGAGCAGCCGGACCAGCCCTTCGCGCATCATCGCGGCATCCTCCGCGATCACCACCCGCATGTCGTCGCCTCCGTTCACACGTGTGTGGGCAGCTGGATCTCGACCCGGGTCGGACCACCGGTCGGACTGTGTACACGCATCCGGCCGTCCACGACGGCGATGCGGCGGGCCAGGCCGGACAGGCCGGGGCCGTCCGGGTTCGCCCCGCCGATGCCGTCGTCCGTGACGGTCAACATCAGTTGCTCGCCGGATCGGACGACGCCGAGCCCGATACGGGTCGCCCGGCTGTGTTTGGCCGCGTTCGCGAGCAGTTCGGAGGCGCAGAAGTAGGCGACGGTCTCGATCGCGGGCGCCGGGCGGTCGGGCAGCTCGACGTTCACCGCGACCGGGATGGCGCTGCTCGTCGCGAGCGTCGCCAGCGCGTCGCCGAGACCGTTGTCGAGGACCGGCGGGTGGATCCCACGCACCAGGTCGCGCAGGTCGGCGAGGGCATCCTTCGCTCCGCGGTGGGCGAGCGCGACCAGTTCGCGGGCCTGTGGGAGGTCGGGTGGCGGGCCGTCGACACCGAGCTTCTCGGTCGCCATGCCGAGGTTCATCGCCAGCGTGGCCAGCCGGATCTGCGCGCCGTCGTGCAGGTCCCGTTCCAGCCTGCGCATCATCGCGGCCGCGTCGTCGATCGCGCGGGCCCGGGTGACCTGCAGTTCGCGTACCCGCTCGGCGAGCCGACGCGGACCGAGCAGCCGTCGCATCGCGGCAAGGTCCAGGTTCGTACCGGCCCGCATCAACCACGGTGCGACCAGCAGCATGGCGAGGCCGGCCGCGGCGATGAGGAACGTTCCGGTGAACGTCCGCGTACCGATGGCGCCGAACGGCGTCAGCGCCCACACCGGTCCGAGGCGCGTTCCGGCCGGGTGGTTGCGAAACAGCGGCCACCACACCGGGTAGCTGAGGTTGACCAGGCCGAACACGTAGCAGAACGCGCCGTAGCCCTCCGGGATGGCCAGTGGCACCTTGAGCAGGCCGTAACCGACGGCGCGCCAGCCCGGTCCGTCGGAGACCACGGCGCTGATCCGCTTCGAGGGCCGGGGCGGCGGCGCGTCCACGTGCACGTCGAGCAGCCGGCCGGCGAGTGAGCGATGCACGGCTGCCATCGCGCGCCCGATCGGGGCGGCCAGCACGACCAGGAGCACGATGGTGACCGGAAACAGGACCAGGAACATCGGTGCGACGGCAGGTGCGGGCTGTTTGGACATGGCTCCGGTCGCCCAGAGGATGAGGACGCCCAGGGCCGGCACGATCGCCGGCACGCTCAGCACCGCGGCCGCGCTGAGCACGCCGACGACGCAGAACACCGCCCGACGCAGGGCCAGTGTGGTGAACGGAGCACGCAGCGCGGTCATCAGCCCCATTGTCGCTCGTCACGCGTCGCGATGGCGGAGCAGGACGCCGCCGCACAGAATCGCCACCGCCGCGTACCCGCACATGAGCAGCGCGCTGATCCAGCTGGAGAACAGCCCGGGTACCGGCGAGGTCACCGCGATCGAGTTGAGCAGCATCAACAGCGGGACGAAGCGGCCGACCTGGATTCCGCTCTCACCGAACAGGCCGGCCACGATCATCGGCACGAACATCAGACCGAACAGCGTGCCGATCGCGGCGCCGGAGTGCCGCACGATCGTCCCGATGCCGACCCCGATCAGCGCGGTGACGCCCAGGTAGACGCCGGTCAACACGACCGCGCGTAGGATCGCCGGGTCTGCGAGGGATGCGGCCGGGATGGCGGTGCCGCGGATCGCGAGCTGCCCGCCCAGATAGCCGGCGAAGCTCGCGACCAGGCCGACGGTGAGGGCCGCGCCGCCGCACACGGCGACCTTCGCGGCCAGGACGATCCGACGCCGCGGGACGGCGGCGAACGTCGAGCGGATCATCCCGTTGCCGTATTCGCCGGTCACCACCAGGACGCCGAGCGCTCCGAGGAGCAGTTGGGCCACGATGGCGCCGCCGAGGCTGTTGTTCAGGATCTGGGCGGCGGTGGCGACCGGGGTGTGCGATCGGTACCCGAGTCCCACCCCGACCCCGGCCGCGGCCATCGAGACCACCGCGGCGATCGCCAACCACCACGTCGACCGGACGCTGCTCAGCTTGATCCGCTCCATCCGGACCGCGTGCCGGAATCCGTACCTGTTCATGACGCTCCCACTCCGCGATAGTCGGTGGCCTGTGCGGTGAGCCGGAAGAACGCGTCCTCCAGGCTGTCGTCGCCGGCGGCGAGTTCGGCGACGGTCGTCTCGGCCAGCAGCCGGCCGCGACCGATGACCACCAGCCGGTCGGCGGTCAGCGCCATCTCGGCGATCAGGTGGCTGGACACGAACACCGTCCGGCCTTCGGCGGCGAGTCCGCGCAGCAGGTCCCGGATCCAGCGGATGCCCTCCGGATCCAGCCCGTTGACCGGCTCGTCGAGCAGGAGGACGCCCGGGTCGCCGAGCAGGGCCACGGCGACGCCGAGCCGCTGGCGCATGCCGAGCGAGTACGTACCGGCACGCCGCGCTGCCGCGTCGGACATCCCGACGATGCGCAACACCTGCTCGACGCGGGAGCCGGAGATGTCGTTGCTCGCGGCCAGCGCGGTCAGGTGCGCGCGGGCGCTGCGGCCGGGATGGAAGGCCCCGGCATCGAGGAGCGCGCCGACCGTCTTCAACGGCCAGTTCAGGTCCGGGTACCGGACCCCGCCGATCAGTGCCTCGCCGTGGTTCGGGGCATCCAGGCCGAGGATCATCCGCATCGTCGTCGACTTGCCGGATCCGTTCGGGCCGAGGAAGCCGGTCACCACCCCCGGTTGCACCCGGATGCTCAGCCCGTCGACGGCGACCCGGCCGCCGTAGCGTTTCGTCAGCTCACGTAGTTCGATCATAGGAACGACGCTAGGCAACGCCGACGGCGGTCAGAAGCCGGAAACCATCCGACTCCGTCTGGAGGTTTTCCGCCCCCATCAGGCTAGGCCGGTTCGGCCCCCGATGGCACGGGCAGGTCCAGGACGTACGAGTCGCCGTCGGGGCGGAAGCCGAGCCGGTGGTAGTAGGGGGCGACCATCCCAGGCGGGCTGACCACGCGGTGGAAGCCGCGTTCGGTGAAGAGGCGACTGCGCCGGTAGACGAACTCGCCGGGCGTGAAGTCGCGGAACTTCGGGGTCACGTAGTCCAGGTCTATCTGGGCGACCCCGGGGGCCTCGGCGTGCGACAGCACCACCCCGACCACCTCGTCGGCGGTGACCACCAGGAACGCGGAGCGTCCCGGGGCATCCGGGTTCCAGCGAAAGTCGGGATTGAACCGGGCGATGTCCGGCCCGTGCACCCGCAGTGTGTGCGCCAGGAACTGGTCGCCGACGCCAACCTCCACCACCTGGTAGGTCTGCTCGTCGTGCCGGGTGGCCAGCATCCCGCGCAGGTACCAGATGTTGATCACCGCGAGCACGATGTTCAGCCCGACCATCGGCCAGACCTCGATCGCGGCGTTGTAACCGATCAGCACGAGGCAGCCGACGAGGTTGAGCCCGCGCAGCCGCAGGATGCGTGACTGCAGCAGAGACCAGACCAGCACCGCAGAGCCGGCCCAGCCGACCAGATCCAACCAGTTCACCTGGTGAGACTACAAGTGCGCGAGTACGGGCCAAAGCTGCAAACCCGGTAGTCGTGGTCAGAGCCTCCACGACGATCCTTTCCGAGGAGGCTCTGACCACTGCTGGCGGATTGGTTGGCTATCTCATAGGCGCGGGTCCTCCTGGACCTTCAGGGCGTTGAGGATCGGGTCGCCCTCGCCGATCTCGCGGCGAAGCTCGACCTTCAGATCGCCACCGGCGTGCTCGACGGTGACCGCGTTCACGTCCGCGGTCAGCGCACCCGCCCTCGCCTGCACGTCGTGGTCGTGGAGCACGGCTTTGCCGTCGACCAGAACATCGAAGGCACGCTTGCCGGCCTTGACCTTCTCGATCTCCGCGAAGTCGAGGCCGATTCGGTACTTCCCGGCGGGCGCGTTCTTGAACACGTAGCTGAACGTCTCGCCGGTCCGCTGGGTGCGGAACAGCGCGTCGTCCTCCGTGCCGGCGATGTCGGCCTTGGTGGCACGCGCCTTGCCGCCGACGTAGCCCCACGGCCGCGAGCCGACCTCCTGGTCGGGCGACCAGACGAAGCCGTCGGCACCGACGTACCCGGATCCGCCCACGTCGACGCCCTTCCAGTAGGCGGAGGTCGCCAGGCGGACCGGCTTGAGCTGAGCTTCGCCCTTGCCGGCGTTCGACGCCACGAGCACGTCCCCGACGAGCACGCCGGGCTCGACGTCGGCGTTGTCGGCCGTCGCCGTGACCGTGGTGGACTCGCCGACCGCGAGCTTGACCGTGCCGGTTGCGGCCGCGCCCGTGAGGGTCAGCCACGGAAGGTCGGCGGCCTCGTGCCCGCCGTCGCCGGTGCGTTTCTGCTCGCTGATCCGCACCTCGAGCGGGGCGGAGCCGGTGTTGGTCACGGTCACGTCGGCCGTCGCCTTCTGGTCCGGGCCGACGAGCCAGTCGAGGTCACCTCCGGTGACGGTGGCGACGCCCGCGGTCAACGCCGTGTCGATCACCTCGGCCTGATCCTTCTTGGCGATGGTCACCGGGCGGCTGGCGGTGACATAGTTCGGCACCGAGACCTCCACGGTGTTCTCGCCGACCAGCGCCTGGGCCTTCCACCGGCCCTTTGCGTCGGCCGTGATGACCCGGTCACCGCTCGGCCCTCTGAGCGTGACGATCGCGCCCTCGATCGGCTTGCCGTCGTTCGCGTCGGTGACCGTGCCCTCGATCGTGCCCGACGCCGGGAGGGTGTACTCCAGCCCCAGGCCAGCCTTCAGAACGGGCTGGTTGAAGGAGTACTGGCTCGCGGGGTTGCGCGTCAGGCTCTCCAGGCCGACCGTCGCCGACGACCCGCGGGTGACGGGGTTGTCGCCGCCGACGCCGTCGCCGTACCCGATCTGGATCCGTCCGTCCTCGATCAGGGTGACCGAGAAGCTCACGCGAGCCGTCTGGTCGCTGTAGAAGGTGGCGTTGCGCCACTCGATGACCTCAGCGGCCAGCCCGTCCACCTCGGTTTTGCCGAAGTAGATGTCCGCCTGGTCGTCGACGACCAGGTCGTCCCAGAGCGGATAGATCGCGTCGAAGGCGTATGGCGACGGCAGCTCCGTGTTGTTCCCCACGGCGCTGGCCTGGTCGAAGATCAGCTGGCCGTTCGTCGTCACGCACACGCCGTCCCAGGCCGTGTCGTAGAACGGGAACAGGAAGCTCGAGTCGAACCACAGCACGCCGCAGACGTCATCGCCGTGCCACCCGGACACCTCCGTGCCCTGGCGGTAGAGCCCGTCGGTCACCTTCATCGAGTACGAGCGACCGGCGGGGGCCACCGGCACGGGGCCCGGCTCCGGCTGCTCGGGCTGGGGCTCCGGCTCCGCCTTGTCTGCGCGCGGGTCGAGCGTCACACGCAGCGCGGCAATGGTCGGGGCCCGTAGGCCCTTCGAGCCCCGCAGCTCCACGGTCAGCGGACCGCCCTCGTGCTTCACGACGGCGGTGCGCCAGTCGGCGGCGTTCGGCCCCACGGCCGCGGCCGGGTCGTACGCGTACTCCGTCAGCGTTCCGTCCACGAGGACGTCGAACACCCGCTTGCCCTTGGCCACCTTCTCGATCTCGGCGAACCCGAGATCGATCGCGTAGGTGCCCTTGGGCGCGTCGGGGAAGCTGTAGAACAGCTGCTTGTCCGGCGTGGTGCGCTGCGACTGGAACAGGGCGTCGTCCGTCGTGCCTTCGATCCCGGCCTTCGTGGAGGTGACCTTCGTCTTCCCCTCGTAGCCCCACGCCTTCTTGCCGGCGGCCTGGTCGCCGGACCAGGTGTAGCCGGAGCCGTCGGTGAACTCTGAGCCGCCGGCGTTGATGCCGACCTGGTACTTCGTGGTCGTGAGCGTCACGGGGACGTAGGTCTTGGACTGGCGTCCGGAGTCGGACCTCACCACGATGTTCGCGCCGAGGACTCCGGGCGTGGCGTCCTTTGAGGAGATCGAGACCTTGACGGTCGTCGACTCACCCGGGGCAAGGGTGCCGCCGGTCGAGGAGAGCGACAGCCACGGCAGGTCGGTGATCAGGTCGTCCTCGACGTCGACCAGCACGACGTCGTCGGCGACCTGGTCCGCGGCCCACAGCGCCCCGGTCGAGTCGGTCTCGAGGCCGCCGCCCTGGCTCACCTTCTGGCCCGGGAACCACCACGCGTTCACCAGCGAGCAGTCGTCGGGGTCGACCTGCAGCAGGCGGGTGGGCCTGTTCGAGGTGAGGTCGGTGTACCAGATGGTGTCGGACGCCTGGTTGTAGGCCAGGCCCATCACCTCGGGCAGCGGCGGCGCGCAGAAGGACAGCAGCGCACCCGCATTGTCGTGCGACGTCCCGGCGACCGTGCCGATCATGCCGTTCGCCCGGCCGCCGACGTAGAACACGTCCTCCGTCGGGTTGTAGGCGAGTCCGGTCAGCTGCAGCGTGGACCAGTCACCCTTGATCTGCCGGGTCTCCTTCCCGGTCTCCCGGTCGAAGCAGTGGATGTAGCTGGCCGGGCTGTCCTCCATCTGGCACATGTCACCGGTCTTGGTGTCGAGCGCCATGTCGAACGCCCGGTACGCGGGGTTCCACGACGCGTCGAAGACCTTCCCGGTCGGCTTGCCCGTCACCTTGTAGGCGGTGTTGGTCCGCGCGTTGTAGTCGTGGACCCAGACGTCGCCGTCGTACCCGACGCCGGAGGGCTCCTTCTCAGCGATCGTGCCCGGGATGGCGATCCGGGTGATGACGTCCCCGCCGGAGGTCGGGCCGACCTTGCCGGCCGCCTGTGCTTCCGCGGCCTTCGCCGTCGCAGCCTTGCCGTCGACGTTCGACGGCTTCATGCCGCTCGCACCGGCCTTCCACGTGGTGAGGTCGATCGTGCTGTCCGCACCCTTCCCGGTGCGCCCGGTGGCGCCGGCGTCGTCAAGGTCAGGGTGGCGCGCGGCCTCGCCCAGGTTGTACGTGAGTGGGGCGGAACCGTTGTTGGTCAGCGTCAGCGAGCCCACACCGTTCTGGTCGGTACCCAACAGCGCGTCGAGGCCGTCAGCCTTCAGGCCGGCGACACCCGTGGTCAGACGCGCGTCGATCTTGGCCTTCGCGTAGAGCTTGTCGAGGGAGAAGGGGTATGCCGCGGTCGTGTAGTTCGGCGCGTCGACCGTCATGGTGTAGTCGCCAACCGGAAGCTGGCGATGCACGATGCCGGTGCCGTTGGTCGTGACGGTCTCGACGAGCCCATTCTTGTTCGTGAAAGAGACCTTGGCCCCGGCCACCGGCAGCCCGTCGTTCTGGTCAACGACGGTCGCGTCGAGGTACCCGAAGTCAGGCATGTCGTAGGTGACGATCATCTCGTCGTGCAGCACCGGGGCGCTGTCGGAGAACCGGATGCCGTCGACGCCGGCCCAGCCCTGCATGCCGGTGATGGCGTGCGCGCCGGCGGTCACCAGGTCGTTGGTCCCGATGCCGTCGCCGTACCCGAAGATCACCGTGCCGGAGCGGGTGAGCGTGGCCGAATAGTTGACCGGCTCCGTGTACTCCGACCGGGTCGGATAGGCCCAGAGTTTGGCGTTGCGGAACTCGACGACGAACGCGTCCTCGCCGTTGACCTTGGTGGCTGCCGTGAAGACTCCCCCGCCGGGGGCGAACTCGACGGGGGTCTGGACGTAGAACGGGAAGATGCCCGCACCGCCGCTGCCGGGTCCGGTGCCGGTGTCCGGGGAGATCACGCCGCGCAGGCTGATACCGAGGGTGTCGTGGCTGCCGTTGTAGAGCGCGATCGGGAACGGCAGCTTCACCGTCGCCCACACGCCGCTGGTGAACGCGACCGGGTCGGTGCCGCGCAGGTACTCGCCTTCGGAGACGGCGCAGCTGTAGCCGCCCTTGTCGACGACGAGCCCGACGGGGATCTCGCGCGACTCGTTCTGCGCGCCGACGGTCAGCGGGACGGTCGTGGGCGAGTAGCAGGCGTTGGGCTTGATGTTCAGCGTGTACCCGCCCTCGGGGACAGCGGCGATCGTGAACGCGCCGTTGGCATCCGTGCGTACCGGCTTCAGCGGCGTGTCCTTGACAGAGACGTCGGCGTTCGGGACGGGCTGTTTCTTGTCGTCGACGACCCTGCCGCTGATGTCGTGCTTCGCGGCGGCCGTGAGCGGCAGCTTGACGGAGGTGTCCTGGCCGAGGGAGATCGTGACGTTGGCGGTCGCGGTCAGGTAGCCGAAGACCTTGGTGCTGAGCTGGTAGTCGCCGACCGGGAGGTTTGTCGTGAACCGGCCGTCCTTGTCGGTTCCGATCGACCGGCTGAACGGTCCGCTGATCGTCACCTCGGCGGCGGGGACCGGGGCGCCGTTGGCGGTGACGACACCGGTGAGGGTGCCGCCCTGCCGGGGCGCGAGCTCGAGCAGGCGGACGAGGTCGAGCCGGCCTTCGCCGTACTTGTTGTTGAAGGCGGCGGTGCCGCCGCACTCGGTGTCATCGACGTCGACGGCCGACTCGGCGAGCAGGCGGCGGGTCTCCTCGACCTGTCCGATGAGGGTCGGGTCATAGCTCCACAGCGCCGCGACGGCGCCAGCGAGGTGGGGAGCCGCCATCGATGTGCCGGACATCTCGGTGTAGCTGTTGTTCGGGTAGGACGACTGGACGGCGACGCCCGGAGCGGAGATCTCGGGCTTGATCCGGCCACCTTCACCCTCGCCCTTGCGGGAGAACGACGCGAGCGTGCCGCTCGAGTCGTACGCGCCGACGGAGTAGGCACTCTCGGCGGAGCCGGGCGAGGAGACGGTGTCGCAGGCCGCGTACGGCGTGGTGTTGCCCGATGACCAGGCGCTGAAGATGCCCGCGGCGCTCCAGGCCTCGTCGATGGCCTGGAAGAAGTCGTCGAAGTTGTGCTCGACGGTCTGGCCCCACGAGTTGTTGATGACGTGGGGGCGCTTGGACGGGTCAGGGTTGTTCCCCTGGACGTCGGTCGGGGCGAGCAACCACCAGCCGGACTGGAGCAACGACTCGACGCCGTTGCTGTCGCAGCAGCCGTTTGTCGCGATCCACTGCGCGTCCGGCGCGACGCCGACGTGGTTGGTGCCGTCGTCGCCGACCATGGTGCCCATGGTGTGCGTGCCGTGTCCGTTGTCGTCGCACGGTGCGCCGGTGCACGTGCCCCGGGTGGCCATCCAGTTGTAGTTGTGGTCGACGGTGCCGTCGGGCTTCGTGCCGCGGTACTGGTGCATCAGAGCGGGGTGGTCGAATTGGACGCCCGAGTCGAGGTTGGACACGGTGATGCCCGCACCGGTGGCTCCCATGGCCCAGGCCTGGGGGGCGTGGATGGCGTCCAGACCCCACGTGGCGGTGCCTGCCTCGGCGGCGGCCTTCGGGGCGGCGGGGCGGGCAGCCTGGTCAGCTGGGCTCTTCTCGTCCACGGGCTCGACCAGCGCGACCTGTGGCGACGCGTGGATCTTGGCGACCTGCCCGACCGAGGCGACGTCGAGCGCGAGCTTCTGCGTGCCGCCCTTGACGAGCACGGCGTTGACGAGCGGGTAGGACGTGTACTTCACGCCCGCCGCGTCGAGCTCGGCGGAGACGGACGCCGCGGAGGCCTTGGCCGAGGCCTTCAGCGCGTCGTAGACGAACTGACCGCGAGTGGTCCAGTCGGCGATCTTCTTCGCCGGCGCGAGGTCGGCCTTGGTGTCGAACGTGATCCAGAAGTCGGACGCCGGCTCCGTGCGGAAGCGGTCCTTCAGGTTCGACGCGATCTTGTTGGCGGCCGCGCCGGGATCCGGCTCAGCGGCGGACGCCGGTGATGGCTGGATCATGCTCAGGCCGACCGCTACGGCCAGCGAAGCCGCGAGGGCTTTGAGTCTCATATGGGTCCTTTGACCTACAGGGGTTGATAGGGGTCGTGGTTCTTGTGGTCGTCGGCACCGTCGGCACCGTCGGCGTCGGGGGCGTCGGGGGCGCTGACGCGCGGCTCGCGGGACAGCTCGGGTGGTGGCTGGTGCTCGATGGCGGAGTCGTCACGCGCGACAGGTCGCTCAGGCATGCATTGCCGTAGGGCTATGGATCATGGAGTCATGCTCGGGGGGGACGAGTGTCCGTCGCTATCCAGTGGATACGTCAATTTTCACGACGGGTCGTCGAGGGAGTCCTCTTCTGCGAACACTCCGGCCTCCACTGCCTTGACCGCGAGCGCGGTCCGGGAGGTCACCTTCAACTTGCGCATCGCCGCACGCAGCTGTTGATCCACCGTGGCCGGTGACTTGGCCAGAATCCGGCTGATCTCCCGGTTGGTCATGCCGGCGACAACCAGTCGGACCACGTCGAGCTCACGAGGTGAGAGCCGGTCGCCGTACCCCCGTCGACCGCCGCGCCACAATCGCGGGACCTCGGCGCCGTGTTCGCGAAGCCGCTGTGCGACACGGTCCGCATCGCCGCGGGCTCCGAGCCTGAACAGTTGCTCGTACTGTGCGGCCAGCAGCTCTCGGCCCTGTTCGATCTGGCCTTGCGCCACGAGTGCCTCGGCTTGACGCTCGCGGGCGAGCATGGCGTCGTAGGGGCGCGGCAACGCGTTCCAGGCGCGCGCCGCCCGGTCGTATGCCGTCGCCGCGCGGGCGTGGTCTCCGGCTGCGGCGAACAGCAGAGCACGGCATACGGTGAGGGCGGCGCGAGGCGCAGGCGCCGTACGGCCACGCAGTCCTCTGGCGAACTGGTCGCCCAGGCGTGCAGCGGCCTTCAGGTCGCCCGCGGCGAGGTGCGCCTCAATCCGGGCGGGGACGAGGTCCGTGGCCCAGACCCAGATGCCTTTTCTCCGGACGGTGTCCATCGGCTCGTTCGTGATCTGCAGCGCCCGGCCGCTGTTTCCGTCCGTCAGCCACAGTCTGGCCAGCGCAGCGGCGGCCTCCATCGTGTCGTCGGCTGCGCCGAGACGGGCAGACTCCTCGAGGACCAGCCGGAACTGCTCCTCCGCAGCGCGCCGCCGTCCGGCTGCGGCTGCCAGCCGGGCCGCGAGGCGAATGCTGCCGAGGTAGTACGCCGGCCGGTCTCGGTCGGCATCGGCGAGTGCCGCGCTTCGCTCCGCGAGACCCTCCCACCGGCCGGTGAGCCACGCCAGGTTGGCCTGTTCGAGTCGGACGTTGTGTTGCAGCCGGAACGCCTGCTCGGCCTCGGCAAGGCGCATGGCCACGGCGAGGTGTTTTTCCGCGTCGGCGTACCGACCCCAGATCAGTGCGCCGGTCCCGACATTTGCGTGGATGCGGGCCACGTCGAGACGCTCCGCCGAGGTCGCGCCGTCGATGGGCAGGTCAGCGACGACGTCCCAGGCCTCCTCGTCGCCGAGCATGAGCAATGCAGCGGCTTGGTTGCCGGCCAGGTTCAGCCGCTCTGCGGGAGAATCGAATTCGGCGGTCAGCTCAGCGGCGCGATCCAGCCAACGCCGATGGGTCGACGCCGGCCACGGTCCCGCATAGGCCCATCCTAGATAGGTCATTGCCCGAGCCGCCTCGACCGGGTCATGGTCGAGGTTGGCCACCGCTTGCTCGAGCTCGCTGAGTGCGGCCTGCGCCTCACCCCCGGTGATCAGGAGCCGACCCAGGGGGTTGCGGATCTCGGCCTGCTGGCGGGCGGAGAGACCGGGGGTCTCCAGCACCGAGCGCAAGGTACGGATCACGCGGTGGTAGACCTCGTCGACCGGTTCACGACGGCCCAGTGCGGCAACTCCGGCGATGCGCGCGACTCGTGCCCGATCCGTCGGCGGCAACACGGCCCACGACAACAGATCGACCAGCAAGTCGACCGCCTTGGTGTGGTCACCCGAGGCCATGGCCAGCTCGGCACCCTGCTCGGCGTACCGCGCCCAGGACTGCGTCTCGCCCGCCTCACGGAAGTGGTGGGCAAGGCGTGCGACAGGCGGCGGATGGATGTCCTCCAAGGCCCGGCCGGCCAGCAGGTGGAAGTGTCTGCGGTCGGTCAACGGGATCGCTTCGTAGACAGCCGTGGCGGCCAGCACATGCCGGAATCGCCACTGGCCGCGGTCGTCTCCGTCCAGGACGCCGGCGCTGGCCGACTCCGCGATAGCGCCGCGACACGCAGCTGGTGACAGACCGGCGGTCACCGCGATCGTGGCCACCGATGTCCGCTCAGCCAACGTCGCCGCCGCTCGCAACACCTGCTGCGCCGTCGGCGACAGACGGCCCACCCGCTCCCGGGTGGAGTCGCGCACCGTTGGCGGCACCTGTAGCTCGCGCAGCTTCAGCCGGACCCACTGTCCGTCGCGGAAGACCAGGTCGGCGCGGTCGCACATGAGGCGAACCGACTCCTCCAGCGCCAGAGGAACGCCACCGGTCCGCTCGTGCATGAACGTCGTGAACTCCTGCGATATCGGGTTGCCGTCCAACATCGAGGACACCAGCGCTGCCGTGTCGTTGGGTCGCATCGGCGCCAGGGCGATCCTCAGCTGGGTCACGCCAGCAGGCAACCGGGACGTCAGCCGCAGCAACAGCGATCCGACGTCCACCTCCTCCGGCCGATAGGAGATCACGAGGCTCGGCCCGTCCGATTGCTGTCGGGAGGTGACGAACAGCAGGAACTCCAAGGTCACCTCGTCGGCCCAGTGCGCGTCCTCGAGCACGAGAACGTCGACACGCAGGGCCCGCAGCAGCTCGTCCAGGGCGCGGAACAGGCGATGCCGTGCCGCCTTCGCATCGTCCAAGGGCGGCAGTGCGGGCGGCAGGTCCGAGGACCATTCAGGGAACAGGGGCCGTAACGCACCCGCAAGCTCGGTGAGCCGCAATCGCGACACCGGGCGGTCGATCCCACGGAACGCGTCGACGATCGGCCCCAACGTCAGCGACTCGCGAAGCGGTGGGCACACCGAGACCAAGGCAGTGCGCTGGTCCGGCGCGGCCAACCACTCTCGCAGCAGTCGGCTCTTCCCGATCCCCGCCTCGCCCTCTACCAGCACGATCGCCGGTGGCCGGGCCAAGGCGGCCCTGAGCGCCGCCAGCTCCCGATCACGACCCACGAAATCCGGCGTAGAAACCGTCGGTGAAGCCCGGTCGTCCTCGGGCGAGGGGTCGAGCATGCGTGATGATCTCGCTTTTCGATGCTCGTGCGCAAGTAGCATCGCGGCGACTGAAGGCCCTCGCGCTCGACCTGTGCGGCACCCCGCCGCACCCACACCTGTTCGCCAGCCTGCCCGACACCGGACGTCAGACGCTTCCCACCACCGCCGGATACAGGCCGGACCTATCGGGAGCTGACGCGGCAGGGCGCAGGCCTCACCGAGGCCCGGCGCCGCCGCGGCAAGACCGACGCCATCGATGCCGAAACAGCAGCTCGAGCAGTCCTTTCCGGCAGAGCTACCGCCCTCGCCAAGGCAGGCGACGGCCATGTCGAGCGGATACGGCTGTTCAAGCTGGCCAAAGCCTCGGCCACCAAATCACGAGCGCAGGCCATCAACCAGCTCAAAGCCGTCCTCGTTGACGCCGACCCGGCGCTGTGCGACTCGATGACCGGGCTCAGTAGCCCCAAGCTCATCCGCCGATGCGCCGACCTGGACCCGGGCCAGCCGGACATCACGATCATCACCGAGTGGCTCTGACCGGCTTATGCAACACGCCTTAGTGCCCACCCTGCTCAGGGGCGTCGGCGGGCAGCTCCAGCAGCCACTCCGCGACCTCGGCGCCGCGGCCGTTGGCGTACCCCGAGTCCTCGCCGACCACCACGAAGCCGCACTTGCGGAGCACCGCGAGCGACGCGGCGTTGTCCTTGGCGGCGCGGGCCCACACCGGCCGGGGCAGCTCGCGCAGCAGGGCGGCCAGGGCTGCGGTGGCGTAACCCCGACCCCAGCGGGTCGGGTCGATCCAGTAGCTGACCTCGGTGCGGTCACCCACCGGGAAGGCGGTGACGTGGCCGACCACCTCGCCGGCGACCTCGACGGTGCGGACCCGGTTCGCCGGGTCGGTGAGCACCCGCGCCCAGTGCCGGGCGAACTCGCGGTGGTCGGACGGGTCGACGGGGCCGAACGCGGCCATCCGGTTGGCCTCCGGATCCTGCTGGTGCAGGAAGAACTCGACGAGGTCGTCCTCGCGGACCGGGCGCAGCTGCACGTCGGAGGTCATCGGCCGAGGGTACGCGGCGGGACCTCCGGCCCGCCGACCGTACCGTCCGGCGGGGGTACCTGCGGACCGGTGCGTCTACTGACTCGGGTAGCCGTACAGCTCCAGCAGCCGGCCCCGCGACGCCTGGAGGCGGTCCACCACGACGGCCATGAACCGGAGGGTGACCTGCCGAGCCAGGGCATCATCGGATTCGATCAGCCGCCGAACACCCTCAGCCGCGAACTCGAGCGTCGTGGTGCGGCGCACCGCGACCGCGCCGAACTGCCACCGGTACGGCGGGAAGATCCAGGACCAGCCGAGCACTCCGCCCGCGCCGATGGGCTCGATGCCGACGTCGCCCCGACCGGGCACCGGGAAGTCCAGCGCCACCTCTCCACCGGAGATCAGCCAGAACCGTTCGGCCGGCTGTCCGGCGCGGAACACCCGGTGCCCGGGGTGCCACACCACCGGTCGGGCGTACCCGGTGAGTCTCGGCAGCCACTCCTGCGGCAGGCCGGCCAGGAAGGGATGCTCCCGGAGCAGATCCAGTGGGGTCATGGTGCGGTCCCTTCCGTCGCGGCGATCGGTCCCTGCTCCATCCGACTCCTTTCGGGTACACCGCGCGAGGGCCATTGGTCCCGGGCCCCACGGGCGCAACGCCTCTGCCGTGCGTGATTCCGCGGCGGGAGGGTGGGACGAGGCGGGATCCTTCCGCTGTTCCCTCGTCCGCGCCGGCCCCTTCCCGGCCGGCGCGGACCCACGCCGGACCGGGCGTGACACCGCGTCCTGCGCCGGCCAGACGGCGCGTCCCGGCACCGCGGCGGTGGTGCGCGGTCGACAATGACCTGACCGACCCTGGGAGTGCCGATGAACCGACCTGTCGTGGTGGGTGTGGACGGATCGCCGTCCAGCCTCGTCGCCGCCGAGCACGCGGCCCGCGCCGCCCTGCTCCGGGCCCGGCCGCTGCTTCTGGTGCACGGCTACCTGCACCCACTCGGGTACGGCGTGCCGCTCAACCCGTACGACCTCGGGGTGCCGGCGCCCTCCGAGGAGGCGCAGAAGATGTTGGAGCGGACGGCGGCCGACCTGACCGACCGCTGGCCCGGCCTCACCGTCGAGGTGCGCCAGATCGCCGGCGGCCCCGGCGCGACGATGGTCGAGGAATCCCGCCGGGCCGAGCTCGTGGTGGTGGGCAGCCGAGGGATTGGCGGGTTCGCCGGCCTGCTGCTCGGGTCGGTCGGCGCGCAGGTGGCCGCGCACGCGCACTGCCCGGTGCTGGTCGTGCGCCCGGATGAGCAGCCGATCCCGATGGACGCGCCGGTGCTGGTCGGCGTGGACGGGTCGGAGTCGTCCCGGCTCGCGGTGGGGTACGGCGCCGACGAGGCGGCACGTCGCGAGGTCCCGCTGGTGCTGGTGCATGTCAGCCCGGCGGCCGGCGACCGGTCGGTGCCGGACGGGGTGGAGGAGTCTCAGGCCGCGTACCAGGCCGAGGCGGTGCGGCTGCTGGCCGACGCCTCCCTCACCGTTCGGGCGGAGCATCCTGGCCTGCTGGTGCGAGAACATCCGGTCCGGGCGGCCGGGCCGGCCCAGGGGCTCATCGAGGCGAGCGGCACCGCGTCGCTGCTGGTCGTGGGCACCCGGGGCCGGCACGGATTCATCGGAATGCTGCTCGGCTCGGTCAGCCAGGCGGCGATCCAGCACGCGCACTGCCCGGCGCTGGTGGCGCACCCGTACGACCGGGCGGGGTGACCGGGGCGTCGTCGGCCCGGCCGAGCATCTGCAGGAAGTCGGTGGTGAGAGCGAACGGGTCGGCCGGGCCGGTGGCCGGTAGTCGACGCTCGACCTGGTCGGCCAACTCCCCGGCCGCACGTCTGATCCGGGCCCGCAGCGCGCCGTCGGCGGTGCCGTCGGACCAGTCCTCCGGGGCGGCGAAGACCGCCGTGGGGACCACGACCGCCCGCAGGTAGCTGAACATCGGGCGGACGGCGTGCTCCAGCGCCAACGAGTGCCGGGCGGTGCCGCCGGTGGCCCCGATCAACACCGGCCGGTCGACCAGCGACTCGGCGTCCAGCACGTCGAAGAAGGACTTGAACAACCCGTTGTACGACGCGCTGAAGATCGGGGTCACGGCGATGATCCCGTCAGCACCGGTCACCGCGTCGATGGCCCCGCGCAGTGCGGTCGGCGGGAAACCGGTGAGCATGTTGTTCACCACGTCGTGGGCGTACTCCCGCAGGTCGACGACGCGCAGCTCCACCTCGGAGCCGCGCCGGACCAACTCGTCGCGGGTGGCCGCGGCGAGCTGGTCGGCGAGCAGCCGGGTCGACGAGGGCTGGCTCAGCCCCGCGGAGACCACGGCCAGGGTGCGGTGGGTCATCGCGCCACCTCCGGCGCCTTGCCCGTCACGTCGTCGACGGCGTGGACGGTTTTGTCCTTGGCGCCGCCCGCCGTGGCGACCAGCGACGCGTGCGTGGGCGCCTCCGGCACGTGCGCCGGACGCAGCGCGGCGAACTCCTTGCGCAGCACCGGCACGACCTCCTCGCCGAGCAGGTCGAGCTGCTCCAGGACCGTCTTGAGGGGCAGCCCGGCGTGGTCCATCAGGAACAGCTGCCGCTGATAGTCGCCGACGTACTCCCGGAAGCCCAGCGTGCGGTCGATGACCTGCTGCGGGCTGCCCACGGTCAGCGGGGTCTCCCGGGTGAACTCCTCCATCGACGGCCCGTGGCCGTAGACCGGGGCGTTGTCGAAGTACGGACGGAACTCCCGGACCGCGTCCTGCGAGTTGCGCCGCATGAACACCTGCCCGCCGAGGCCGACGATGGCCTGGTCGGCGGAGCCGTGGCCGTAGTGCGCGTACCGCTCGCGGTAGAGCTCGATCATCCGCTGGGTGTGCTCCTTGGGCCAGAAGATGTGGTTGGCGAAGAAGCCGTCACCGTAGTACGCGGCCTGCTCGGCGATCTCCGGGCTGCGGATCGAGCCGTGCCAGACGAACGGGGGCACCCCGTCGAGCGGGCGCGGCGTCGAGGTGAACGACTGCAGCGGAGTGCGATGGCGCCCCTTCCAGTCGACCACGTCCTCGCGCCACAGCCGGCGCAGCAGGTCGTAGTTCTCGATCGCCAGCGGAATGCCGGCGCGGATGTCCTTGCCGAACCACGGGTAGACCGGGCCGGTGTTGCCACGGCCCATCATCAGGTCCACCCGGCCGTCGGCGAGGTGCTGGAGCATCGCGTAGTCCTCGGCGATCTTCACCGGGTCGTTCGTCGTGATCAGCGTCGTCGCGGTCGACAGCAGCAGCCGCTCGGTACGCGCCGCGATGTAACCGAGCATGGTGGTCGGCGACGAGGGCACGAACGGCGGGTTGTGGTGCTCGCCGGTGGCGAAGACGTCCAGACCGACCTCTTCGGCCTTCAACGCGATGGCGACCATCGCCTTGATCCGCTCATGCTCGGTCGGCTCCCGACCGGTGGTCGGGTCGACCGTGACGTCGCCGACGGTAAAGACTCCGAACTGCATGACCAGCTCCTCGCGTGACTACCGGGTCCGTCGTGGTACCCGAACATTGCGCACAACTTATTTGACGGCGCAACTATTCCGCTGGCGGACGGTTCCCCGGTGGCGCCGGTCACGTCCGCGGCCGGTCACGCCGCCCGGAACGTGACGGAAGGTGTCAGTCACTCGGGGACGGCATGACCGAACGCGCCGGGGGGGCCACCAGCCGCACTCGGATCCTGATGTGCCGCACGCCGGTGGAGACGTCGGCGGCGTACGTGGGGTTCGAGCGGTTGACCGGCTCGCTCGCCGGCCGGGTCGGCGGTTTCGTGCTGCACCACGGTCCAGGCCAGGGCCAAGCCGTCGCCGTCGCCGCCTGGCCTGGACCGTGGTGCCGGACTCGGGCACCGGCGAGCTGCGTGGCCTGCGCGGCGGCGGGCAGATCATCGGTGGCCCGGACGGCGGCCACGCCTGCCTGCTCGACTACGACCTGACCTGACCGCCGCCCGGCCGGCTCAGCCGCCGGCGACCGAGGGCAGCACCTGCACCTCGGCGTCATCGCCGACCGGGGTGGCCAGCCCGCCGGAGTGCCGGCAATCCTCCCCGTCGACGTAGACGTTGACGTAGCGACGCAACTCGCCGCGCTCGTCGCGGATTCGCCGGGCCAGCCGCGGGTGGTCGGCGGCCAGTTCGTCGAGGACCGCCCCCAGCGTCCCGGCCGCGGTGACGCTCAACCGGCTGGCGCCGCCGGCCTCGCCGCGCAGCGGACCGGGCAGCAGCACGGTGACCACCTCACACCGCCGCGGCCCGGACGCTGAGCACGTCGGGCAGGTGCGCCGCCACCAACGACCAGGAGTCGCCCTCGTCGCGACTCGCGTAGACCTCGCCGGAGCGGGTGCCGAAGTAGACCCCGCCCGGGGTGGCGTCGTCGGCGCACATCGCGTCGCGCAGCACCGCCGGGTAGAACGGGCCCTCGGGCAGCCCCACCGACAGCGGCTCCCACTTGCCACCGGCGTCCGCGGAGCGGAACACCCGGCAGCGGTGGTCGGTGGGGAACCGCTCGCTGTCGGCTACCAGCGGGAACGTCCACACCGTCCCGGCACGCCCGGGGTGGGACACCATCGCGAAGCCGAAGTCGCTGGGGAGCCCGTCGGCGATCGAGGACCAGGTGCGGCCGTCGTCGTCGGAGCGGTAGACGCCGTGGTGGTTCTGCGCGTATAGCCGCTCGGGGTTGCCGGCGTCCCGCGCGACCTTGTGGACACACTGGCCGAACTCCGGCCACTCGTCGGGCATGAAGTAGGCGCGGATGCCGGTGTTGCCCGGCGCCCAGCTCGCCCCGGCGTCCTCCGAGCGGTAGACCCCGCCGGTGGACATCGCGACCAGCAGCCGAGCCGGGTCACGCGGGTGGGGCAGCACGGTGTGCACGGCCTGGCCGCCGAAGCCGGCCCCCCACTCAGGGCGGTGCGGATGGTCCCAGAGCGACCGGACCAGCTCGAAGCTGCGGCCACCGTCGGTGGACCGGAACAGCGCCGAGGGCTCGGTGCCGGCCCAGACCACGTCCGGCTCGTCGGGGCCGGCCGGCATCAGCTGCCAGACCCGCCCGAGGGTCGCGCCCGTGTCGGCCGGGAAGGCGACCGGGGCCTGGTCGGGCTCGTCCCACGAGGCGCCGAGGTCGTCGCTGGTGGCCACGCTGGGCCCGAAGTGTGAGCTGGTCACCCCGGCGAGCAGCCGCGGGGTGGGGCGGCGGGTGTCGACCGCGACCGCGTAGACGCCGGTCATCGGGAAGTGTGGGCCGGTGATCTCCCAACTGCGCCGGTCGTCGGCGCTGGTGGCGAGAAACAATCCCTTGGCCGTGCCGATCGCGAGCAGCGTTGCCATGACGTCCTCCGAACCGTCGGTGAGCAGGTGCGGTGATTATGGCCACACCCCCCGACAGATTCGCCAGGGCACACGCCGTGGTCGCTCAGCGCCGGGCGCGGGGCACGTGCCGGCGGTACGCGCTGACCGTCGGGTCGCCGTCCAGCCAGAACCGCCACGGCAGGTCGTGCGCTCCGGTCACGCCGACCCGTGGACCGGCGGCGACCGCCTCCGCCGGCACCGGTCCCGCCGGAGGGCGCAACCGGACCGGCCCGTCGCCGAGCAGGTACCCGCCGTACGCGGCGCGGTCGATGCCGAGCGTGGCGCAGAGCCGAGCCGGCCCCCGGGCCAGGTCCACGTCCCGACGTACGGCCGGTCGGCGGGCCCGTGCCGTGTCCAGCCCGTCGACCACCGCGCCGGCGCGCAGCAGCACCGCGGCGGCCTCCCCCTCGACCCCGGTGACCACGTTCATGCACCAGTGCATGCCGTAGGTGAAGTAGACGTAGGTGTGCCCGGCCGGCCCGAACATCACGGCGTTGCGCGGGGTGCGCCCGCGGTACGCGTGTGAGGCCGGGTCCCCGGCCGTGCCGGCGTACGCCTCGACCTCGGTGATCCGGACGGTGACCCCGCCGGCGTGCAGCAGACAGCCGAGCAGCCCGCGCGCGGCCGGCAGCAGCGGGCCGGCGAGCAGATCCGCCAGCGTCGCCAGGTCGGCGTCACGGTCACCGGGCAGCAGGTCCATGGCCCGACGGTACCCAGCCCACCGCCCGGTCGCCGCAGCCGGGCGCAGGTCTTTCAACAATCTGTTGACAAGGCCTCGTTGATGGGTTGTGATCGGGGTATGACGACGAACGACCCGTTCACCGCGCCGGACCCGGCCCGCGCCCGCACCCACCGCACCCACGAGGCGCTGCAACGGATCAGCGAGCGGCACGCCGGCACCGAAGCCCGACGAGGGCGTTGGGCCCACCCGTACGTGCTGGATCCGTGGGAGGCGGTGGCCCTGGTCACCGCGCTGGCCGCGGGCGGGGCCGAGCGCGAGCCCACGGAGGAGCCGGTCGACGGCGCCGACCTCACCGCCGCGCTGACCCTGCTGCCGCACGTCCGCGCGGAGCTGGACGCCCTGGAGGCCGGCCTGTTGACGCTGGCCCGCGACCGAGGGCTGACCTGGCAGGCCATCGCGTACGGGCTGGGCCTGGGCAGCGCGCAGGCCGCCCGGCAGCGTTACGAGCGGGTCGCCGCCCGCTCGGCCGACCAGACCGGCTGACCCCGCCACCCCTCAGAGGTGGCGACCCGACCGGCACGGCGCGCGCCGACCAGCGGCCGGGCGGGCAGACTGTGCGCACGACGATTCCGGGAGGAGGCACCATGGAGCGCGCGGAGATGCTGGCGTACTGCCTTGCCAAGCCGGGAGCGTGGCTGGACCGGCCGTGGGAGGGCGACGAGGTGGTGAAGGTGGGCAGCCGGATCTTCGCGTTCCTCGGCAACGGGGACGGCAACCCGACCATCGGCGTGAAGTGCGGCCCGACCCGCGAGGTGGCCGACGAGTGGCTGCACCGGCACCCCGACGACGCCCGGGTGATGGCCTACATCGGCCGGTCCGGGTGGAACACGCTGCGCCTGGACGGCGGGATCGACGAGGAGGAGCTCTCCGAGGCCGTCGACGCGTCGTACGACATGGTCGTCGCCAAGCTTCCGAAGCGGGAGCACCCGACGGCCTGAGCCGGCCGCGGCGCCGGAAGCGGGCAGCTCCGGCGCCACGGCGAGATCAGCGCGGGACGACCCGCTCGGTGGCCCACTCCCGCCAGCCGACCAGCCGGTCCGCGGCGGCGGCGAGCTGGTCGGCGACCGGCCCGGGGCCGGTCGAGCCGGGGGTGGTCCGGGCCGCGAGGGCCGAACGGACCGAGAGCACGTCGCGCACCGACGGGTCGAGGTGGTCGCTGACCGCGGCCAGATCGGCGTCGGAGACCTCCTCCAGCTCGCAGTCCCGGACAGCGCAGAGCGCCACCAGACGTCCGGTGATCTCGTGCGCGTCACGGAACGGCACGCCCTTGCGGACGAGCCAGTCGGCCACCTCGGTGGCCAGCGAGAAGCCGACCGGCGCGGCGGCCACCAGACGGTCCACGTGGACCGTCATCGTGGAGATCATTCCCGCCAGGGCCGGGAGCAGCAGTTCCAGCGTGTCGACCGCGTCGAAGGCCGGCTCCTTGTCCTCCTGCATGTCCCGGTCGTAGGTCATCGGCAGACCCTTGAGCATGGTCAGCACGGTCATCAGCCCGCCGACCAGCCGACCGGACTTGCCCCGGGCCAGCTCGGCGATGTCCGCGTTCTTCTTCTGCGGCATGATCGACGAACCGGTCGCGAACGCGTCGTCCAACTCCACCCAGCCGAACTCGTGCGAGGTCCAGAGCACCACCTCCTCGCCGAGCCGGGACAGGTGCACCCCGATCATGGCGGTGGTGAAGAGGAACTCGGCGACGAAGTCCCGGTCGGCGACGGCGTCCATCGAGTTGGCGAACGACGTGCGGAAGCCGAGCTCCTTCGCCACCGCCACCGGGTCCAGCGGCAGCCCGGAGCCGGCCAGCGCGCCGGCGCCGAGCGGACTGATCGCCGCGCGGTGGTCCCAGTCGCGCAGCCGCTCCAGGTCGCGCAGCAGCGGCTGTACGTGGGCGAGCAGCCAGTGCCCGAAGGTGACCGGCTGGGCGTGCTGAAGGTGGGTCATGCCGGGCGCGGCGGTGTCGACGTGCCGCTCGGCCTGCTCGACCAGCGCCTCGGCCAGCTCCACCAGCCGGCTGGCCACACCCCGGGCGTGGTCGCGCAGGTAGAGCCGCAGGTCCGTGGCGACCTGGTCGTTGCGGGACCGGCCGGCGCGCAGCTTGCCCCCGAGGCTGCCCAGCCGCTCCAGGAGCCCGCGCTCCAGCGCGGTGTGCACGTCTTCGTCGTCAACGGTGGGCCGGAACGACCCGGACGCGCAGGCGGCCTCCAGGTCGTCCAGGGCCGCCAGGATCCGGCCCAGCTCCTCGGGGTCGAGCAGGCCGGCGCCCGCCAGGACCCGCGCGTGCGCCCGGGAACCGGCGATGTCGTACGGGGCCAGGCGCCAGTCGAACTGCACGCTCACCGACAGCCGGGCGAGCGCCTCGGCGGGACCGCCGGCGAACCGGCCACCCCACAGGCTCGTCCGGTTGGTGGCGGCGCTGTTCTCGGTCAGGCTCTTGTCGTCCACGCCGCCCATTGTGGGGCTCACTGGCCGGAGTCGCCCAGCCGGGCGTTCCGCGCGGCGGCCATCCGGCTCGGCAGGCCCCACAGCTGCACGAAACCCTTCGCCAGGGACTGGTCGAAGGTGTCGCCGGTGTCGTAGGTGGCCATCCCGAAGTCGTAGAGGCTCGCCTCGGAGCGCCGACCGGTGACGGTGGCCCGACCGCCGTGCAGGGTCATCCGCACCTCGCCGCTGACGTGCCGCTGCGCGTCGTCGATGAAGGCGTCCAGCGAGTCCTTCAGCGGCGAGAACCACAGGCCGTCGTAGACCAGCTCACCCCAGCGCTGGTCGACGCCCCGCTTGAACCGGGCCAGGTCCCGCTCCACGGTGACCGCCTCCAGCTCCTGGTGGGCGGTGATCAGCGCGATCGCGCCGGGAGCCTCGTACACCTCGCGGCTCTTGATGCCGACCAGCCGGTCCTCGACCATGTCGAGCCGGCCCACACCCTGCGCGCCGGCGCGCCGGTTCAGCTCCAGGATCGCCTGGTACGGGGTGACCGTCTCACCGTCGATGGCGACCGGCACGCCGCCGTCGAAGGTGATCACGACCTCGTCGGCGTCGCGGTCCTGCGCCGGGTCGGAGGTGTACGAGTAGAGGTCCTCGATCGGCGCGTTCCAGATGTCCTCCAGGAAGCCGGTCTCCACCGCGCGGCCCCACAGGTTCTGGTCGATGGAGTACGGAGACTTGGCCGACACGTCGATCGGCAGCCCCTTCTCCTCGGCGAACGCGATCGCCTTGTCCCGGGTCCAGGCGAAATCCCGGGCCGGCGCAATGATCTTCAGGTCGGGCGCGAGCGCGTTCAGGCCGACCTCGAACCGGACCTGGTCGTTGCCCTTGCCGGTGCAGCCGTGCGAGACGATCGTCCCGCCGTGCTTGCGCGCCGCGGCCACCAGGTGCTTGACGATCAGCGGCCGGGACAGCGCCGATACCAGCGGGTAGCGGTCCATGTAGAGGGCGTTCGCCCGGATGGCCGGCAGGCAGTAGTCGGCGGCGAACTCGTCGCGCGCGTCGACCACCTCCGACTCGGCGGCGCCGCAGTCCAGCGCACGCTGCCGGATGGCGTCGAGGTCCTCACCGCCCTGCCCGACGTCGACCGCCACCGCGATCACCTCGGCGCCGGTCTGCTCGGCCAGGTAAGGAATGGCGACGGAGGTGTCGAGACCTCCGGAGTATGCCAGGACGACCCGCTCGGTCATGGTGTCGTGCTCCCTTCAACGTTGTCTTCCCTGCGGGCCCAGCCGGCGAGCTTCTCGCCGAGTGCGGCCCCGCCGACGGCCTCGCGGGCCACGACGAGGATGGTGTCGTCGCCGGCGATGGTGCCGACGATCTCGGGCAGGCCCGCTCGGTCCAACGCGCTGGCCAGGTACTGGGCTGCGCCCGGCGGGGTACGCAGCACGGCGATGTTGCCGCTGGAGTCGACCCCGTTGAGCAGCTCGCGCAGCAGCCGCACCAGCCGGGCGGGGGCCGCCTCGGCGTCGCGCAGCGGCCGGTGGCCGTCCTCGGGGATCAGGTAGACCGCCGGCCCGTCGCCGCCGCGCACCTTGACCGCGCCCAGCTCCTCCAGATCCCGGGAGAGGGTGGCCTGGGTGACTCCGACGCCGTCGGCGGCGAGCAGGTCGGCCAGCTCGGTCTGCGAGCGGACGGCCTTGTCACGGATCAGCTCCACGATTCGGGCGTGCCGCGCGGCGCGGGTCAGCGGGGCGGTCACCGGGGCTCCCCGATCGTCGCGGCCCCGGCGCCCACCAGGAACGCCAGCAGCGCCTTCTGGGCGTGCAGCCGGTTCTCCGCCTGATCGAAGACCGCGCTCTGCGGACCGTCGAGCACCTCGTCGGTGATCTCCTCGCCGCGGTGCGCGGGCAGGCAGTGCAGCACGATCGCTTCCGGCGCGGCCTGGCCGAGCAGCTCCTTGTTGACCTGGTAGGGCAGGAACGGGGTGATCCGGTCCAGCCCGTCGTCCTCCTGCCCCATCGAGGTCCAGGCGTCGGTGGCCACCACGTCGGCGTCGCGTACCGCCTGGGCCGGATCGGTCAGCACCCGCACCGACCCGCCGGTGCCGGCGGCGATCTCCGCCGCCCGGCTCACCACGGTCGGATCCGGTGCGAAGCCGGCCGGCCCGGCGACCCGCACGTGCATCCCGGCGGTCGCCCCGGCCAGCAGGTACGACTGCGCCATGTTGTTCGCGCCGTCCCCCACGTAGGTCAGGGTGCGGCCGGCCGTGCCGCCGCACCGCTCGCGCACGGTGAGCAGGTCGGCCAGCAGCTGGCAGGGGTGGAAACCGTCGGTGAGCGCGTTGATCACCGGCACGCTCGCGCCCGCCGCCACCTCGGCGATCCGGTCGTCGCCGTGGGTGCGCAGCACGATGGCCGCGACGTAACGGGACAGCACCCGCCCGGCGTCGGCCAGCGACTCGCCCCGGCCGAAGTGGGTGACCTGGGTGTCCACCACGAGCGGGTGCCCGCCCAACTCGGCGATCCCGACGTCGAACGAGATCCGGGTGCGCAGGCTCTGCTTGTCGAAGAGCACCGCCACCGAGCGCGGCCCGGACAGCGGCCGATGGCCGAACCGGTCCGCTTTCATCCGCGCCGCCAGGTCGAGCACGGTGGACTGCTCGGCGGGCGAGAGATCGTCGTCGCGCAGAAAATGCCGGCTCATGCGGTCGTCCCCGTCGTGGTCGTGGTCGGCGTCGAGATCTTGGAAGATGCCGACCCCTGCAGGGGCGCTTTCGCTCCAAGATCTGCGCTGCCGGCGGCTGCCGGAGCCGCCGCGGCCAGGGCGGCGGGTAGCGCGGCGAGGAAGGCGTCCGCCTGGGCGGTCGTGAGGATCAGCGGCGGGGCCAGCCGGACCACGCCCGGCTGCACCGGGTTGACCAGGAAGCCGGCCTCGCGCAGCGCCTCGCTGAGCACCTTCGCCACCGGCGCGGTGAGCGCCACACCGAGCAGCAGGCCGGCGCCGCGCACACCGGCCACCAGCGGGTGACCCAGTGTCTCGATCCCGCTGCGCAGCCGCTCGCCGACCCTCTTCACGTGATCGAGCAACCCCTCGTTGGCGATGGTCGCCACCACGGCGAGCGCGGCGGCGCAGCTGACTGGGTTGCCGCCGAAGGTGGTGCCGTGCGAGCCGGGGGTGAGCAGATCGGCGGCCCGGCCGAACGCCAGCGTGGCGCCGAGGGGCAGCCCGCCGCCCAGCCCCTTGGCCAGGGTGACCACGTCCGGCTCCACGCCCTCGGCCTGATGGGCGAACCAGTGCCCGGTACGGCCGATGCCGGTCTGCACCTCGTCGAGCACCAGCAGTGCCCCGTGTCGTGCGGTGATCCGCCGCGCGGCGGCGAGGTAACCGGCCGGCGGTACGACCACGCCGTTCTCACCCTGGATCGGCTCCAGGATCACCATGGCGGTCGCGTCGGTGACCGCGGCCTCGAGGGCGGCGACGTCGCCGTAGTCGACGTGGGTCACCTCACCGGGCAGCGGCCGGAACGGGTCGGCCTTGGCTGGCTGGCCGGTCAGCGCGAGAGCCCCCATGGTCCGGCCGTGGAACCCGCCCCGCGTGGCCACCACGTGGCTGCGGCCGGTGCGCCGGGAGAGCTTGAACGCCGCCTCGTTCGCCTCCGCGCCGGAGTTGGCGAAGAAGACCCGGCCGGGCCGGCCGGCGAGCGCCAGCAGCAGCTCGGCCAGCGCGACCGGCGGCTCGGCCACGTAGAGGTTGGAGACGTGCCCGAGGGTGGCGACCTGCTTCGAGACGGCGGCCACCACGGCCGGGTGGGCGTGGCCGAGGGCGTTCACCGCGATCCCGCCCACCAGGTCGAGGTACTCCCGGCCGGCGTCGTCGACCACGACGGCGCCGGCGCCGGAAACCAGCGCCATCGGCGGCGTGCCGTAGTTGTCCATCATGGACTGCGACCAACGCTGTACGAGCGTACTCATGACGGAACCGAGCCTTCCTTGTTCGCGACTGCGGGGCTCGCAAGCTCACTCCTCGCGCTCACGACCATCGTTCCGAACCCTTCCGAGGTGAACACCTCGAGCAACGTGGAGTGCGCCACCCGACCGTCGACGACGTGCGCGGCGGGGACTCCCCCGCGCACCGCCCGCAGGCAGGCCTCCATCTTCGGCACCATTCCCGACTCGAGGCTGGGCAGCAGCGTGGCGAGGTCGTCCGCGGCGATCTCGGAGACCAGGCTGGTGGTGTCCGGCCAGTCGGCGTACAGGCCGGCCACGTCGGTGAGGACGACCAGCTTGCGGGCCTGCAACGCGACGGCCAGCGCGGCGGCGGCGGTGTCCGCGTTGAGGTTGTGCAGCACCCCGTCGGCGTCCGGCGCGACCGTGGAGATCACCGGGATCCGGCCGGCCGTGATCAGGTCGGTCACCGCCGACACGTCCACCGACTCGACGTCGCCGACCTGGCCGACGTCGACCGGCAGCCCGTCCACGTACGCCGGGCGGCGCACCGCGGTGAACAGCCGGGCATCCTCGCCGGAGAGGCCGACGGCGAAGGGCCCGTGTGAGTTGATCAGCCCGACCAGTTCCCGGCCCACCTGCCCGACCAGCACCATCCGGACCACGTCCATCGCCTCGGCGGTGGTCACCCGCAGGCCGCCACGGAACTCGCTGGCGATGCCGAGCCGGCCCAGCATGGCGGAGATCTGCGGGCCGCCGCCGTGCACCACCACCGGCTTGAGACCGGCGTACCGCAGGAAGACCATGTCGGCGGCGAACGCCCGCTGCAACTCGGGGTCGGTCATGGCGTTGCCGCCGTACTTGACCACCACCGTGGAGCCGGAGAAGCGTGCCAGCCAGGGCAGCGCCTCGATCAGCGTCTCCGCCTTGACCTGGGCGCGGGTGAGGTCGGTGCTCAGGCTCATGTGGAGTACGCCGAGTTCTCGTGCACGTACGCGTGGGACAGGTCGTTGGTCCAGATCGTCGCGGCCGACGTGCCGGCGTGCAGGTCGATCCGGATGGTCACGTCCCGCCCGGTCAGGTCGACCTTCGAGCGGTCCTCGGCGGCGCCGCCGCCCCGGCACACCCACACCCCGTTGACGGCCACGTCCACCCCGTCCGGCTCGAACGCGGCGGTGGTGGTGCCGACCGCGGCGAGGATCCGCCCCCAGTTCGGGTCGTTGCCGAACAGCGCGGTCTTGACCAGGTTGTTGCGGGCCACCGTGCGGCCCACCTCGACCGCGTCGTCCTCGTCGGCGGCGCCGACCACGTCGATGGCGATCTGCTTGGTGGCGCCCTCGGCGTCGGCGACCAGCTGCTGGGCCAGGTCGTGGCAGGCCGCGGTGACCGCGGCGGCCAGCTCGGCCGGCGTCGGCTCGATGCCGCTCGCGCCGCTGGACAGCAGGAGCACCGTGTCGTTGGTCGACATGCAGCCGTCGGAGTCGACCCGGTCGAAGCTGACCCGGGTGGCCGCGCGCAGCACCTCGTCCAGCATCGCTGGCCCGGCCACCGCGTCGGTGGTCAGGACGCAGAGCATGGTGGCCATCCCCGGCGCGAGCATCCCGGCGCCCTTGGCCATTCCGCCGACCGTCCAGCCGCTGCCCCGGGCCACCGTGGTCTTCGATCGGGTGTCCGTGGTCATGATGGCCTCGGCGGCGGCGGTGCCGCCGTCGCGGGACAACCCCCGGATCGCCGAGCGGACGCCGGGCAGCAGCTTCGGCATCGGGAGTCGCTCACCGATCAGCCCCGTGGAGCAGACCGCCACCTCCCCCGCGCCGAGTATCAGCCGCGGGCTGACCGAGGTCAGCGCGGCGGCGGTGTGCTCGGCGGTGGCGTGGGTGTCCTGGAAGCCGGCCGGGCCGGTGCAGGCGTTGGCGCCACCGGAGTTGAGCACGACCGCGCGGACCACGCCGCCGTGCACGACCTGCTGGGTCCAGAGCACCGGCGCGGCCTTGATCCGGTTGGTGGTGAAGACACCGGCGACGCCGGCGTCCGGGCCGTCGTTGACCACCAGCGCGATGTCGGTGCCACCGCTGGCCTTGAGGCCGGCGGCCACGCCGGCGGCCCGGAACCCCCGTGGGGTGGTGACGCTCACGGTGCTGGCCTTTCGTTCGCGACTGCGGGGCTTCGCTGCGCTGCACTCCTCGCGCTCACGGGGTGACCCCCCAGACCGACAGGCCGGTGGTCTCCGGCAGGCCGAACATCAGGTTGGCGTTCTGGACGGCCTGACCGGCGGCGCCCTTGCCGAGGTTGTCCAGCGCGCTGAGCACGATCAGGCGGCCGGAGTCCACGTCGACGGTTGCCTGCAGGTGGCAGGAGTTCGAGCCCAGCGTGGCCGCGGTGTGCGGCCACCTGCCCTCTGGCAGCACGTGCACGAACGGCGCGTCCGCGTACGCCTGCGCCAGCACGTGCTGCGGGTCGACGCCGTGCGTCGGCGCCGCGGTGACCGTGGCCAGGATGCCGCGTGGCATCGGCGCCAGGACCGGGGTGAGCGACAGACCGGTCGCCCCGGACGCCTGCTTGATCTCCGGCACGTGCTGGTGGGTGCCGACCCGGTACGGCGACAGGTCCCCCATCACCTCGCTGGCCAGCAGGTGCGGCTTGGCCGCCCGTCCGGCGCCCGAGGTGCCGGACGCGGCGACCACCACGACGTCGGCGGGGTTGGCCGCACCGGCCGCGATCAGCGGCGCGAGCGCCAGGGTGATCGCGGCGGCGTAACAGCCGGTGTTCGCCACGCGGGTGGAGGCGGCGATCAGCTCCCGCTGGCCGGGCAGCTCGGGCAGGCCGTAGGTCCACTGGCCGGCGTACGGGCCGCCGTAGTACTGGGCCCAGTGGTACGCGTCGGCGAGCCGGTGGTCCGCCCCCAGGTCGACGATCCGCACGTGCGGCGGGATCTGGGCGGCCAGCACCGCCGACTCGCCGTGCGGCAGCGCCAGGAAGACCAGGTCCGCGTCGATGAGCGTCGTCGGGTCGGTCTCGCCGAGCACCAGGTCGAGCCCGGTGAGCTGCGGGTGCACCACGTCGACGCGGTGCCCGGCCTGGCGGTGCGCGGTGGCGGCGACCAGGTCGAACTCCGGGTGCCCGGTGACCAGGCGCAGCAGCTCGCCCCCGGCGTAGCCGCTCGCTCCGGCGACCGCGACTCGGATTCCCATACTCACCTCCGCATGACTATGCAACGAAGGTTAGCAGCCATGATCGCGGCACTGCAAGTTCATGCAGTCCATTGCATGGGAATGGGATGCATGTCGCCGGACACACGTCCGGCCCGGGTCGCGGGGGCGAGACCGGGCCGGACGGGCGGAAATGGAACGGAACGGGACGACGGTCAGAGGCGACCCTCCGCGACCGCACGGGTCACCCAGGGAACGACCTCGTCGAGCATCACGTCCAGCGACGTGGTCGCGGTGAACCCGAGCACCTCACGGGACTTGGTGACGTCCGGCACCCGCTTCTGCACGTCGTAGCGGAACGGCTCGTCGCTGACGTACCGGAACGGCACATCCGGCCCCTTGATCTTGTGCCAGATCAGCTCGGCCAGCTCCAGCACGCTGGTCGACTCCGCGGTGGAGAGGTTGAAGTCCTCGTTCCGGGCGGCCGGATGCTCGATCGCGGTGGCGATCCCCCGAGCCAGGTCGCCGCCGTACGTGTAGTGCCGCACCTGGTTGCCCTCGCCCAGGATGTGCAGCGGGTCCTGCCCCTTGACGATCTTCTGCACCAGGTCCGGAACGACGTGCGACATGGCCAGCTTGACGTTGCCCGAAAGCACCTCGGCCTGGCCGAGCGCCCGCCCCTCGCCAACGCCCACACAGTTGAACGGCCGGACAATCGTGTACGGCACCTGGTACTGCTCCCAGGCGGCGCGGGCGTAGTACTCCACGGCCAGCTTCTGGAACCCGTACGACGACAGCGGCGGTGGGACGCGCCGCTCGTCGCCCTCCCGGCTCGGCCACTGCTCGGTCGACTCGTAGACCATCGACGAGGAGAGGTAGGTGACCTTCGCCAACTGCCCCTCCCGGTGCGCCCGGATCGCCGCGTCGCAGGTCGCCGCCATGATCCGCTCATTGGTGGCCAGCAGGTCGTAGGCGTACGCGTGGAAGTAGGAGATGCCGCCGATCATCGCCGCCCCGGCCACCAGGTGGTCGCAACCGTCCAGCAGATCGGTGAGCAGGTCGACGTCGCGGGCGTCACCCTCGACGAAGCGGTAGCCGGGATGATCGTCGTAGCTGTGCGTCACGGGGCCGTACTTGGAGAAGTTGTCCACCCCCACCACCTCGTGGCCCCGGTCCAACAGCTCCTCCACGAGGTAGCCACCGATGAATCCGGCCGAACCAGTTACCAGGACCTTCGCCACGTGCGCTCCTAAGCGGTTTTCTCGTACTCGGTGCTGTTGTCCTGCGGGTCGCGCGGGGCCGGTACGTCCGCCGTGACGGTGCCCGCGACGGGCTTCGCCCGGCCCAGCCGCCGACCGTAGGCGAAGAAGTACCACCGCAGATACCCGGGGAGGAACCGGCCCAGGTCGAAGTGGGACTCGCCCAGCGGCCGGTCCAGCCAGATGGTCGGGATCTCGGCCACCGGCAGCCGCAGCCGGGTGGCCTTGGCGGTCAACTCCAGGCCGATTTCGAACCCGGTCCGGGACTCGATGCCCACCTCGCGGACGAAGGCCGTGTCGTACGCCTTGAAGCTGTTGGTGGCGTCGCGGGTGCCGACCCGGGCGAAGGTGTAGAGGCTGCGCCCGGCCCACCGGGACATCATCCGCTTCAGCCGCGGCCCGCCCACCTGCTGCCCGCCCGGCATGTACCGGGAGGCGGCGGCCACCACCACGCCCCGGTCCACCAGCCGGGCCAGCTCGTCGATCTGGCGCGGGTCGTCGCAGCCGTCGGCCATGGTGACCACCACGACGGGAGCCTGGGCCGCGTCGACGCCGAACCGGATCGCGTTCGCCGGCCCCCGACCGTAGGTGTTGAGCACGGCCCGGACCCGGGGATCCTGCCGGGCGATCTGCTCGGCGTACGGAACTGTCGTGTCCTCCGGCATGTCGTGCACGATGAGCACCTCGGCCGGGAGCAGCATCTCCCGCAGCATCCGCTCAAGGCAGCGGACGATCGCCTCGCCCTCGTTGTAGACCGGGACGATGACCGACACCCGCGGCGTCATACCCGCACTCCCTGCCCGGTCAGCCCCCACATGTCGATCAGTGGGGTGTCGGTCTCCAGCCGCGCGTACTGCTCGTGCGGGGCGGCGATGACCAGCAGGTCGGCCCGGCGCAGCACCTCGTCCAGGTCGACGAAGCGCTCGTCGACCACGTACGGGTCGGTGCAGAGCGTCTCCCGGGTCTTCAACGCCAGAATCTTGCGCAGCTTGTACGCCAGGCTCTCCCGCGGGTCGTCGCTACCACCCTTGAACGCCATGCCGAGGATCCCGACGGTCATCTCAGACAGGTCGAACCGGTCCTCCAACCGGGACACCAGGTAAAGCGGCAGCCCCTCGTTGATCAGCATGGCCGAGTGGCCGAGGACGAAGTTGTTGCGGTTGAACGCGGCCAGCTGCATGGTGTCCTTGAACAGGCACGGCCCGGCGGCGAAGCCCGGCATCGGCAGGTCCGCCGCGCGCGGGTAGTCGTACGCCACGGCGTGCCGGATCCGGGCGAAGTCGAGCCCGAAGTCGTTGGCCATCATCCAGAACTGGTTGGCGGTGGCGAACTTGATGTAGCGCCAGGTGTTGGTGAACAGCTTCGCCAGCTCCGCCTCCTCCGGCTCCAGCGGCACGATCTCCTCGGTCAGGTGCCGGAAGAGCTTCTCGGCCCGGGCCAGCGCCGCCGGCGTCCGGGCCGCCACGATCTGCGGCAGCGCGAACAGCTCGGTCATCGCCCGGCCCTCGGCGATCCGCTCCGGACAGAACGCCACGTCGGCCCGGATGCCCTTGCCGACCAGCAGCTTCTCGGTCAGCGCCGTCACTCCCGGGTAGACGGTGCTGCGGAGCACCACGAGTTGCCCGTCGCGCAGGTGCTCGGCGCACCGCTCCAAGGCCCGGGGCACCGCGCCGAGGTCCGGGTTGAGGTGCTCGTCCACCGGCGTGCCGACGACCACCACCAGGTGCTCGGAGCCGCCCACGCTGGCCGGATCGGTCGTCGCCCGCAGTCGCCCGGCGGCGACCGCCTCCGCCAGCGGCTCCGCCGCACCGGGCTCGGCGAACGGGAGCTGCGCCGAGTTCACCGTGGCCACCGCTTCGGCGTTGATGTCGTACAGAACCACGGAGAGGCCGCGGGCGGCGAAGGCGATGCCCAGCGGCAGACCCACCCGACCGCAGCCACCGACGATGCAGACGTCGGCCGTCGTGACCTGCGCGGCCTGATCCTCGAACATGGATCAACTCCCATGGGGGTGGTGGGGGTGTGTTCCGGTGGTCGCCGGAATCCAAGCAGGCTAACCGCTCGGAGGTGACTCGCGGGTAGCCAAACATGCCGAGGCCGGTGCCCTTTCGGCCGATAGCCCCCGCGGTGAACGCAGCCGGTGACGTAGCGCGACGGGCTGAGCGCCCTCGGGAGCCGCGGCACGGCCCGCGGTCCGCCGGCGCATCGACGGATCCGTCGTCCCGACCGCACCTGAACCTTCGTTAAATCGACTAACATGACTGCCTGACGGTGGTGGGGCCGGCCCGTCCGGCCCACGGGGGCACCCGACGGAGGACGCAGTGGGCCTGTCGTTCGAGATCCTCGGTCCGGTTCGGATACGCCGCGACGGTCAGCCCGTACGGACGCCGGCCGGCCGACCCACCGCCCTGCTGGTCACCCTGCTGCTGCACGCCGGCACGGCGGTCCCCGTCGAACGGCTGCGGGAGGAGCTGTGGGGTGAGCGGGCACCCGCTTCGGCGGTGGCGAATCTGCGCAGCCACGCCAGCCAGCTGCGCCACCTGCTGAACTCCCCCGACGAACCGGTCCGGCTGCCCGCCGACCATGGCGGGTTACTTCAAGCGGTGCAGCCAGAATTTGGGCTGCAAGACGTTCTGCGGCAGCTGCGGGTACTACTGCAGCGCTGGCGCGAGCACGATGACCGCTCTCTGCTGAGGCGGTGACGGCGTGGCGTCCGGCCCTCGGCTGGGCGGCACGCCGTCATGCGTAGCGAGCCGCCGCGTACGCCGGCGGTCAGTCCGCGCGCAGGCGCGGCCGGACCACCACCCCGAGCACGTCCGGCTCGGGGATGTAGCCGCACTCGCGGGAGTCGTAGCTCTGCGGCGTTGTCACCGAGCACGACCAGCCGCCCCGTCGGCACCACCCGCTCACCGCCCTGGCGCAGCAGCGGCACCCGGTCCACCGGCACCGGATCGCCCGGCACCGCGTGCGCCCGCTTGATCAGCAGGCCGGGCCCGCCCGGCGCGTCCGGACGGGTGGGGTGACCGGCGGTCATCCTGGCCGGGGCCACCACCACGACCACGTCGCCGGGGCGGACCCGGGCCAGCGGCAGCCGCCGGGCCAGCACCCGGTCACCGGAGCGCAGCGTCGGCTCCATGCTGCGCCCCACCACCGCGACCAGCAGCAGGTGCCGGCGGGCCCAGAGCAGGCCGGCGGTGGCCACCGCGAGCACGGCGGCCACCGCGAGCCATCCCAGCACCGGTCAGGCGCCGCGCAGGGTGGCGCCGAAGCGCTCGGCGGCCACGGCCACCGCCGCGTCCCGGGCGGCCACCGCCTCCTCGACGGTGAGCGTCCGGTCCGGTGCGCGGAAGGTGAGCTTGTACGCCAGCGACCGGCGACCCGCGCCGAGCTGCTCACTGGAGTACACGTCGAACAGCCGCACGTCCTCCAGCAGCTCCCCGGCGCCCGCCTCCAGCGCCCGGCGCACCTGCTCCGCCGGCACCGACCCGTCCACCACCAGCGCCACGTCGATCAGCGCCGGCGGGAAGCCGGACACCGCCGGGGCGGGCGTCACCGGGGCGGACGGCAGCGCGTCCAGGGACAGCTCCATCGCGCAGGTCCGGCGGGGCAGTTCCAGCGCCGCCACCACCGCGGGGTGCAGCTCGCCGGCGTGCCCGACGACCGTGCCGTCGACCCGCAGCTCGGCGCAGCGGCCGGGGTGCCACGGGGCGTACTCGGCGGCACTCACCTCGACCCGCTCGTCGGGGATGCCGACGGCGGCCAGCACGTCGCGGGCCGCCTCGATGGCGTCCGCCCAGCCGGCCGCCCGGCCCGGACCCCACCAGCCGGCCGGGTCGAGGTCACCGGTCACCACCACCGCGACGTGCACGGGCTGCGCCGGCACCACCGCGTCGGCGGCCGCGAACTCCTCGTCGGTGGGGCGCCGGTCCACGCCCATCGCCGGCGGGCTGCCAGCCCCGACGCGCGGGTGGAACACCGCCCCGATCTCGTAGAGCGCCACGTCACGGTGCCCCCGGCCGAGGTTGCGCTTGAGAATGCCGAGCAGCGGGCCGAGCAGCGTGGTGCGCAGCAGCGGCTCCTCCTCGGACAGGGGGTTGGCCAGCCGCACCGCCGGCCGGCGCGGGTCGTCGGCCGGCAGGCCGAGCAGGTCGGCCAGCTCCGGCGACACGAACGGGTGCGCGAGCACCTCCACGTACCCCCGCTCGGCCAACGACCCGGCGACCGCCCGGCGCCGGCGCTGCCGCGGGGTCAACCCACGGCCCGGCGGCGCGGTCGGCAGCACCGACGGCACCCGGTCGTACCCGTCGAGGCGGACCACCTCCTCGACCAGGTCAGCCGGGTCGGTCAGGTCGGGCCGCCAGCTGGGTGGCGTGACGCTGAGCGCCACCCCGGCGCCGCTGGCGACGCCGACCGCGCCCGGGTCCTCGGCCAACCGGTCGGCGCCCTGCGCCACCGTGCAGCCGACCCGCTCCAGCAGGGCGACCACCCGCGCCGGCGGGTACTCGACGCCGACCCGCCGGGTCGGCAGGTCCGCCGGCAGGGTGATCGGGGTACGCGGACGGACGTGGTCGATGTCCAGGATCTCCGCACCCGGGGTGCCGCCACCGTGCTCGGTGAGCAGCCGAACGGCCCGCTCCAGCGCGACCAGCGGCAGGGCCGGGTCGACGCCCCGCTCCCAGCGCTTCGCGGCCTCGCTGAACAGCTTGTGCCGGCGGGCGGTGCGCCCGACCATCGCCGGGTCCCAGTGTGCCGCCTCGAAGAGCACGCTGGTGGTGCCGGCGATGACCTCACTGGTCTCACCGCCCATCACCGCGGCCAGCGAGATCGGGCCAGTGTCGTCGCAGATCACCATGTCGTCGCCGGCGAGCACCCGCTGCACCCCGTCCAGGGTGGTCAGCTTCTCCCCCGGCTCGGCGCGGCGGACCACCAGCGGCCCGGCGATCCGGTCGGCGTCGAAGGCGTGCATCGGCTGGCCCAGCTCCAGCATCACGTAGTTCGTGATGTCGACCGGCAGCGAGATGCTGCGGATGCCCGCGGTGACGAGCCGCTGCTGCATCCACGACGGCGTGGGCGCCGTCGGGTCGACGCCGCGGACCAGGCGGGCGGCGAAACGGTCGCAGCCGACCGGGTCGCGCACCTCCACCGGGTACGCCGGCGCCTCGGTGCCGGCCGGCGCGGGCACCAGGGCCGGATCGTGCAGCGGCACGTCGAAGGCGTGCGACAGCTCCCGGGCCAGGCCGCGCAGGCTCAACCCGTACCCCCGGTCGGGGGTGATCTCCAGCTCGAGCACCACGTCGTCGAGGCCGACCACCGGCCGCGCGTCGTCGCCCGGCTTGGCCGCCACGTCCGGCGGCAGCACGATGATGCCGGAGTGGTCCTCGCCCAGGCCCAACTCCTTCGCCGAGCAGATCATGCCGTTGGAGTTGTGCCCGTAGGTCTTGCGGGCGCCGATGGCGAAGCCGCCGGGCAGTACGCCGCCGGGCAGGATCACCACCACCCGGTCGCCGGGCGCGAAGTTGCGCGCCCCACAGACGATCTCCTGCGGTTCGCCGGTGCCGTTGGCGTCACCCACGTCGACCCGGCAGAACCGGATCGGCTTCTTGAAGCCGGTGAGCTCCTCGATCTCCCGTACCTCGCCGACGACCAACTGGCCGGTGACGCTCGCCCGCAGGTCCACCACGGACTCGACCTCGATGCCGAGGTCGATCAGGGCCTGCTCCAGGTCACCGGTGGGCAGGTCGGCGGGGAGGTCGACGTACTCCCGCAGCCAACTGACAGAAACTCGCATGACTTCAGACCACCGTTCCCGTGTCTCGTACCCGCATCGCCTACGCCCCGGTCCCGAGCGCCCGGCTGAACCGCACGTCGCCCTCGAAGAGATGGCGGATGTCGCTGACCCCGTGCCGGACCATCAGGGTCCGGTCGATGCCCATCCCGAAGGCGAATCCGGAGTAGACCTCCGGGTCCACGCCGCAGGCGCGCAGCACCCGCGGGTTGACCATCCCGCAGCCGCCCCACTCGACCCACTGGGGGCCGTCGCGGTGCTCCGGGAACCAGACGTCGAACTCCGCCGACGGCTCGGTGAACGGGAAGTAGTGCGGCCGCCACCGGGTCTTCGCCTCCGGGCCGAACATCGCGCGGGCGAAGTGGTCGAGCGTGCCCCGCAGGTGCGCCATCGTGATGCCCTTGTCGACCACCAGACCCTCGGCCTGGTGGAACACCGGGCTGTGGGTGGCGTCGATCTCGTCGGTGCGGTAGACGCGGCCGGGCACGATCACGTAGATCGGCGGCTTGCGGCTGAGCATCGTGCGGGTCTGCACCGTCGAGGTGTGCGTGCGTAGCACCAGGCCGGAGCCCTCCGGTGCGATGTGGAAGGTGTCCATCAGCCCGCGCGCCGGGTGGTCGGCGGGAATGTTCAACGCGTCGAAGTTGACCCACTCCAGGTCGACCTCGGGGCCCTCGGCCACCTCGTAGCCCATCCCGACGAACAGGTCGCTGATCGACTCCATCAGGGTGCTCAGCGGGTGCCGGGCGCCGCGCGGACGTCGGTCGTAGGGCAGGGTGACGTCCACCCGCTCCTCCACCAGCACCCGCTCGGCCTGCTCGCGCTCCACGACCTCGGCGCGGTCGGCGTAGGCGGTCTCGATCGCCCGGCGGGCCTCGTTGACCCGTTTGCCGGCATCGGACTTCGCGGCCGGTGGCAACGCGCCGATCTCCCGGCGGGCCAGCGAGACCGGGGACCGGTCACCGAGGTGCGCGGGGCGCAGCGCGGTCAGCGCGTCCGGGTCGGTGGCCGCCGTGAACGCCTTCGTGGCGTCGGCGACGGCCGCGGCCAGGGCGGCGGGGTCGAGCAGGGCGACCTGCTTCGGGTCGTACGGATCGTTGCGGTAGCTCATGGCGTACGGGCACTCCCTCACGGCGGCGCCAGCCCTCACCGGGGCGGCTAAGCGAGTCTACGGACGCGCGGCTGTGCCGCAGCCCGCCGGTAGGAGTCGTGCAGGGAGCAGGTCAGGCCCGCCGCCCGCCGACACCGGCGGGCTGGCTAAACGAACGCCGTGGCGCGTTCATCGACGGACGCTCTCCCCTGCGGTAGGTGCGCCGGTGTGGACACTCAGCGCTGTGCTCTCGCTGAAGCGTACAGGCAGACCGCGGCGGCCGCAGCCAGGTTCAGGCTCTCCGCGCGCCCGTGCAGCGGCACCCGGACCCGGGCGTCGGCCGCGGCGGCCAGCTCCTCCGGCAGCCCGTGCGCCTCGGAGCCGAACAGCCAGGCGGTGGGCTCGGCGAGCCGTCCGGAATCGGCCAGGTCGTCCAGGTCGCTGTCGCCGTAGCCGGTGGTGGCGAGCACGGTCAGACCGGCGGTACGGAGCGCTTCGACCACCTCGACCGGGTCGGCGGCCCGGACCACGTCGACGTGGAAGAGGCTGCCGGCGGAGGCCCGGACGCACTTGCCGTTGTACGGGTCGACGGCGTCGCCGGAGAAGACCACCGTGCCCGCTCCGGCGGCGTCGGCGGTGCGCAGCACGGTGCCGGCGTTGCCCGGGTCACGGATCTCGGCGAGCACCGCCACCAGACGGGGCGTACCGGCGAGGGCCTGCTCCAGCGGCACGTCCAGGTGCCGGCAGACGGCGACCAGCCCCTGCGGGGCCACGGTCTCGGCCAGCGCGGCGAGCGCCTCGTCGGTCACCTCGGAGACCGGCACGTCGGCGCGGGCCGCGGCGGCGGCCAGCTCCGCGTACCGGTCGAGGGCGGTGGGCGTACCGAACAGCTCGGTGACCACCTCGGGCCGCGCGAGGGCCTCGCGGACCGCCTGCGGGCCCTCGGCCAGGAAACGGCCGGTGGCCTCCCGGTCCCGACGGCGCTGCAACCGGCGGGCGGCGACCACCCTGGGTGTACGCGGAGTGAAGGCCATGGTGTGCGGTCCTCCGGCACGATCGAGGCGCCCCCCGGACGGCGGTGCCGACACGGGAGACGCCTCGCTCTTGTGCGCGGGGATCAGGCGGCCTGGGCCGCCGCGCCGCCGGTGCCCTCGGCCGCGACCGCGGCCCGGGCCAGCTCGACGATCGCCGCGAAGGCGGCGGCGTCGTTGACGGCCAGGTCGGCCAGGATCTTGCGGTCGACCTCGATGCCGGCCAGACGCAGGCCCTGGATCAGACGGTTGTAGGTCATCCCGTTGGCCCGGGCGCCCGCGTTGATCCGCTGGATCCACAGCTGCCGGAAGTCGCCCTTGCGGTCACGACGGTCCCGGTAGGCGTACTGCATCGAGTGCAGCACCTGCTCCTTGGCCTTGCGGTACAGCCGGGAGCGCTGACCGCGGTAACCGCTCGCGGTCTCCAGCAGGGTACGACGCTTCTTCTGGGCGTTCACAGCCCGCTTGACGCGTGCCATCTCAACTCCTTCTTACGTAAAGGTGGCGCGCGTCAGCGGCCGAGCAGCTTCTTGATGCGCTTGACGTCGGCCTTGGCCAGCACGACCGTGCCGGTCAGCCGGCGGGTCTGGGTGGAGGGCTTCTTCTCCAGGTTGTGGCGGAGGCCGGCCTGCTGAGCAACGATCTTGCCCTTGCCGGTGACCTTGACCCGCTTACCCATACCCGAGTGGCTCTTCATCTTCGGCATGTGGAACGTCTTCTCCCCTGTTACTCGCCGCTGGTATCGGCGGCGAGGCCGGTGTCACCGGCTGCTGCGGTCTCGCCGACCGCCGCGGTCTCATCGGCTACCGGAGCGGCGGACTCGTCCCCTGCCCGGTCCCGAGGTGCACCGCGGGACGCCGTAGCGGCGACCGCGGAGGCCTTGACGGCACGATGCGGAGCGAGAACCATGATCATGTTTCGGCCGTCCTGCTTCGGAGCGGCCTCGACGTATCCCAGTTCCGTGATCTCGGATTCGAGCCGACGCAGGAGCCGGTAACCCAGCTCCGGGCGGCTCTGCTCGCGACCGCGGAACATGATCGTCACCTTGACCTTGTCGCCCGCCTTGAGGAACCGCACCACGTGACCCTTCTTGGTCTCGTAGTCGTGCGGGTCGATCTTCGGGCGGAGCTTCATTTCCTTGATGACGGTCTGCTGCTGGTTACGCCGCGCTTCGCGCGCCTTAAGTGCGCTCTCGTACTTGAACTTGCCGAAGTCCATGAGCTTGCACACCGGCGGGCGCGCCATCGGCGCAACCTCGACCAGGTCCAGATCGACGTCCGCGGCCAGCTGAAGGGCGCGCTCCAGTGGGACGATGCCCACCTGCTCACCCTCGGGGCCGACCAGTCGGACCTCACGTGCCCGGATCTGCTCGTTCACGCGTGGTTCGACGCTGATGGGGCCTCCTCGAGTCGTTTCTGCTCTGTCACCGACCCCCGCGGCTCCCGGGTGGGAACCGACCCGGAAAGCAGAAGGCCCCGGCGTATGCCAGGGCCCGCTCGACCGGTCGGCACGATCACAGGATCGCGCATCCGGAACCGGGACGTGCCCGAAACCGGGGACCGGACCCGGCCACCGTAGCGGCGACTCGGGTGGGAGCAGGCGCTCCGCTTTCATGGCTGTCTGCTCGCACGCGGAGACAGCCTGGTCGACTCGACAACTCTACACCCGGGCTCCGGCCGACCCGAAACCGGACCCGGATCCCCGACCGGGAATCCGCACACTTTCGGTGCTGTCGCCCGGATCGTGCCGGCCTGGTGGGGTCAGCGGCCGGAGGCGCGCTCGGCGAGGCGGCTCTGGTGCGCCTCGTGCAGCCGGCGCAGCGCGCGGACCCCGTCGACGGCCAGTTCCTTGTCGGCGGCCTGCAGGGCGACCATCGGCAGCAGGTCGTCGTCGTGCAGCTCCAGGCTCGCCCAGGGCGCGCCGCGATCGAAGCGGACGCCGCGGACGACCTCCCAGGGCAGCGTGTACGAGCTGATGACATTGCGCACCCGGACGCCGCGCGCGTCGGCCTCCACCCGTGGGCGGGTGAACAGCAGGAAGCCCAGCGCACCGAAGATGCCCAGACCGATCATGGCGACCTGGTCGCCGCGCTGGAAACTGCCGTAGCCGTTGCCGGTCGGGCCGCTCAGCGAGGTGGCCACCAGAGCGAACACCACCACCAACGCGACCGCCGAGGACCAGCAGACCACCCGGATACGGCGGGGCTTCAGGCGGACCAGCTCCGTTTCACTCACCCCGCCAGTCTGCCACTCGCACCCGCCCGGCCGACGCACCACCCGCCGAGCCACCGCAGCCGTCAGAGGCGGCAGGCGTGGATGTTGGTGACCAGGATGGCCCGGGCGCCCAGTTCGTACAGCTCGTCCATGATCCGGTGCACGTCGTCGCGGAGCACCATCGCCTGCACCGCCACCCATCCCTCGCGGTGCAGCGGCGACACCGTGGGCGACTCGATGCCGGGGGTCAGCCCGCTGGCCCGGTCCAGCAGGCCGGCGGGCACGTCGTAGGCGAGCATCACGTAACGGCGGGCCACCAGCACGCCGTGCAGACGGCGCAGCAACTGCTCGGCCTGCGGGTGCCCCGGCGCTCCGGCCCTGCGCACCAGCACCGCCGAGGAGCGCAGCAGCGGCTCGCCGAAGACCACCAGGCCCGCCTGGCGCAGGGTGGCGCCGGTCTCCACCACGTCGGCGACCACGTCGGCGACGCCGAGTCGGACGGCGTTTTCCACCGCGCCGTCGAGGCGGATCACGTCGGCCTTGACGCCCAGCTCGCCGAGGTGCCGCTCGACCAGCCCCGGGTACGCGGTGGCGATCCGGTGCCCGCCCAGGTCCCGTACCGAGGCGATGTCGTCGGGGCGGGCGGCGAAGCGGAAGGTGGCCTGACCGAAGACGAGGTCGACGACCTCCTCGGCCGGCGCGGCCGAGTCGATCAGCAGGTCCCGGCCGGTGATCCCGAGGTCGAGGTCACCGGAGCCGACGTAGGTGGCGATGTCCTTGGGACGCAGGTAGAAGAATTCGACGTCGTTGGGCTCGTCCCGGCAGACGAGATCCTTGGGGTCGGTGCGCTGGCGGTAGCCCGCCTCGCGCAGCATCTGGGCGGCCGGCTCGGCCAGGGTGCCCTTGTTGGGAATGGCGACACGCAGCATGACGGAGTGCTCCTTCGATCCGGATGGCGATCAACGGGTGGGGCACTCACAGATGTCGGTAGACGTCCTTGAGTTCGAGACCGCTGGCCAGCATCAGCACCTGGACCTGGTAGAGCAGTTGGGAGATCTCCTCGGCGGTGCGCTGCGGCCCCTCGTGCTCGGCGGCCATCCACGACTCGGCCGCCTCCTCGACGACCTTCTTGCCGATGAAGTGCACCCCCTTGTCCAGGGCGGCGACGGTGCCCGAGCCCGGGGTGCCGGCGGCGGCCTTGGCCTGCAGCTCGGCGAACAACTCCTCGAACGTCTTCACGGAACGCGATTCTTCCAGCCGGCCGGTCAGCCGCTGAAGCCGACCCGCTGGCCGTTGTGGGCGAGTGTCCGGACGGCCAGCGCGGCGTCGAGCGCGGCGACGGTGGCGGACCAGCCCTTGTCCTCCGCCGACCCGGGCAGCCCGGCCCGGTCCCGGGCCTGCTCGATGTTTTCCACGGTGAGCACGCCGTGCGCCACCGGCTTGCCCTCGTCCAGCGCCACCCGGGTCAGCCCGTCGGTCACCGAACGGCAGACGTAGTCGAAGTGCGCGGTGGCGCCACGGACCACCACGCCGAGCGCGACCACCACGTCGCAGCGGCGCGCGAGGGCCTGGGCGACCACCGGCAGCTCGACCGAGCCGGCGACCCGGGCCACCACCGAACGGGCGCCGCACGCCTCGGCGGCGGCCACCGCCCGCTCCAGCATGTGGTCGGTCAGCTCCCCGTGCCACCGGGCCGCCACCACCCCGACGGTCAGCCCCGCCGCGTCCACCGCGTCGACCCCCGGCTCACCGAAACCCGCCATCGTCATGCTCCGATCTCGTCGTTGGCGACCGGACGCCCCAGCGGCGCCTCGCTCACCTCGTCCAACTCGTCCAGCAGGTGACCCATCCGGTCCCGCTTGGTGCGCAGGTAGCGCATGTTCTCCGGGTGCGCGCCGGCCGGCAGCCCCTCCCGGCCGGTGATCGTCAGCCCGTAGCCCTCCAGCCCGGCCCGCTTGGCCGGGTTGTTGGTCAGCAGCCGCATCGAGCGCACACCCAGGTCGTAGAGGATCTGCGCGCCGGTCCCGTAGTCCCGGGCGTCGGCCGGCAGACCCAGGTCGAGGTTGGCGTCCACGGTGTCCCGTCCGAGGTCCTGCAACTGGTACGCCTGGAGCTTGTGCAGCAACCCGATGCCGCGCCCCTCGTGTCCGCGCACGTAGAGCACGACGCCCCGGCCCTCCCGCGCGACGCGGGCCAGCGAGGCGTCCAGCTGTGGCCCGCAGTCGCAGCGCAGCGAGCCGAACACGTCTCCGGTGAGGCACTCGGAGTGGACCCGGACCAGCACGTCCTGGCCGTCACCGAGGTCACCGAGGACCATCGCGATGTGCTCGGCAGGGTCGTGCTCGGCGCGGTAGCCGAGCGCCCGGAACACCCCGTGGCGGGTCGGCATCCGGGCCTCGGCGACCATCTCGACCTGCTTCTCGTTCCGCCGCCGGTACGCGATCAGGTCGGCGATGGTGATCAGCGTGAGGCCGTGCTCGGCGCAGAACTTCTCCAGGTCCGGCATCCGCATCATGGTGCCGTCGTCGTTCACCAGCTCGCAGAGCACGCCCGCGGGGCGCAGCCCGGCGAGCCGGGTCAGGTCCACCGCCGCCTCGGTGTGCCCCGGCCGGCGCAGCACCCCGCCCTCGCGAGCCCGCAGCGGCACCACGTGCCCGGGCCGGGCCAGGTCCGTCGGGTCGGTGGCCGCGTCGGCGAGCAGCCGGATGGTGTGCGCACGGTCAGCCGCCGAGATGCCGGTGCTGATTCCCTCCCGGGCGTCCACGGTCACCGTGTACGCGGTGCCGCGCCGGTCCTGGTTGGTGTGGTGCATCGGCGGCAGGTCCAGCCGGTCGGCCTCGCTCTCGGTCAGCGGGACGCAGATGTAGCCCGAGGTGTACCGCACCATGAACGCCAGCAGCTCCGGCGTGGCCAGCTCGGCCGCGAAGATCAGATCGCCCTCGTTCTCCCGGTCGGCGTCGTCCACCACGACGACCGGCCGGCCGGCCGCGATCTCGGCGACCGCCTGCTCAATGCTCGCGAAGCTGCTCATGCGACGGCCTCCGTGTAGGTGGGCGGGAGTGAGACGGCGGGCCGGGTGGCGCGCGAGGTGCGCCACCAGGCGGCGAAGCCCCAGGCGCAGAACGCGCCGTAGACCAGGTACATGGCCGCCGACGGGTAGAACCCGCCGCGCAGCAGCAGCGGCACGCCGACCGCGTCCACCGCGATCCAGACCAGCCAGAACTCCACCCAGCCGCGGGCCATGCCGTAGGTGGCCAGCAGGCTGCCGGTGAGGATCCAGGCGTCCGGCAGCGGGCCCCAGGAGCCCAGTGCGGCGAGCACCGGGTACGCCGCGGCGGTGCCGACCGCGGCGACCAGCAGCATCGCCAGCCGCTCCCGCCCGGTGGCCCACCGTGGGACGACCGCTGCCTGCCCGGCGTCGGCCCGGCGGTTGCGCCGCCAGCGCCACCAGCCGTAGACGCTGACCGCGAAGAAGAACACCTGCCGGCCGGCCTGCCCGTAGAGGTCGTGCTCCTGCGGGGTGGCGAAGACCCCGCCGAGGAAGACGGTCAACAGCAGCGCGTTGCCGATCATGCCGACCGGCCAGGCCCAGACCAGCCGACGCAGGCCGAGGAGCGCGGAGACCAGCCCGAACACGTTGCCGACGATCTCCCGGAGCAGCACCGGCGAGCCGGCCACCTGCACCTGGGCGTCCAGCAGCCAGCCGAGCGGGCCCATCAGGCCAGCCCGCCCGTGCTCGCGGCCACCCCGTGACCGTCGGCGTCGGTGAGCCGGGCGCCGAGCAGCCGCTCGACGTACTTGGCCAGCACGTCGACCTCCAGGTTGACCGGATCGCCGACGCCCTTCGCGCCGAGCGTGGTCAGCTTCAGCGTGGTCGGGATCAGACCGACGGAGAACTCGTCGGCGCCCACCTCGGCAACGGTCAGCGAGACGCCGTCGATGGTGATCGAGCCCTTCTCCACCACGTACCGGGCCAGGGCGGCGGGCAGCCGGAACCGGACCGTCTCCCACTGCTCGGCCGGCTCCCGGGAGATCAGCTCACCGACACCGTCCACGTGCCCCTGCACCAGGTGCCCGCCGAGCCGGCTGCCCAGCGCGGCGGCCCGCTCCAGGTTGACCGGGTCGCCGGGGCGCAGCGCGCCCAGCGCGGAGCGGCGCAGCGTCTCGCCCATCACGTCCGCGGTGAAGACACCGTCCGCCGCCTCCACCACGGTCAGGCAGACGCCGTTGACCGCGATGGAGTCTCCATGGCGGGCGTCGGAGGTGACCAGCGGGCCGCGTACGGCGACCAGCGCCGAATCGCCCGCCGTCGACGACACCCGGACAACCTCGCCCAACTCCTCGACAATGCCGGTGAACATGTCAGCCCTCCCTCTTACGGGGCAGCGCGGTGATCCGGAGATCCGGACCGATCTGCGTAACGTCGACGAACTCCAGATCAATTGCCTCAGCGATGGTGCTCACGCCGGCGTCGACCAGGGCGGTCGGGCCGGCCCCGAGCAGCCGGGGCGCGACGTACCCGACGATCTTGTCGACCAGGCCGGCGGCGAGGAACGCCCCGGCCAGCCGGGGGCCGCCCTCCAGCAGCACCGCGCGGACCCCGCGCTGGTGCAGCGCCGCGAGCAGCGCCGGCAGGTCCACCCCGCCGTGCGAGCCGGCGCCCACCTCGGCGGCGGTCGCGATCCAGGTCCGCGCGGCGCCGTCGCGGACCCGGGCGTCGGCCGGGGTACGCCCCGAGCTGTCCACGACCACCCGCAGCGGCTGCCGGATGGCCAGGCTGCCGTCGCGCAGGTTGCGGGCGGTCAGTCGGGGATCGTCGGCGAGCACCGTGCCGATCCCGGCGATGACCGCGTCGACCGTGCCGCGCAGCGCGTGCACGTCGATCCGGGCCGCCTCCGAGGTGATCCACATGCTGGTGCCGTCCGCCGCCGCGGACCGGCCGTCCACCGTGGCGGCGTACTTCCAGATCACGTACGGCCAGCCCCGGCGCATCGAGGTCAACCAGGCGACGTTGCCGGCCTCGGCCTCGTCGCCGCGTATTCCCAGGTCGACCCGAACCCCGGCGGCACGCAGCGTGGCGGCGCCTCCGGTGGCCACCGGATTCGGGTCGGGTACGGCGATCACCACCCGGCCCACTCCGGCCTGGACCAGCGCGGTGCTGCAGGGACCGGTGCGGCCCGTGTGGTCGCAGGGTTCCAGAGTGACCACCGCCGTGCCGCCGCGGGCGCGCTCCCCGGCCTGGGCGAGCGCGACGATCTCGGCGTGCGGCCCGCCGGCGTAGGCGTGAAAACCCTCACCGACGACCGCGCCGTCCGCGTCGAGCAGCACGCAGCCGACCACTGGGTTGGGGCTGGTGGTTCCCAGCCCGCGCGCCGCCAGCTCGATCGCGCGTCGCATCGCCTCATCGACTGAGACGCTGGCCATCGCCGTGTCCCTGCCCTCTCACTCGCCGGTCCGCGCGCGGGCGGTCAGGGAGGCGGCATGGGGCCGCAGGGCATGCGGCGGCGGATTCCGGGTGCGGCACAGCCGCCCCGGGGGGTCGGCACGGCACGCTGAAGCCAGCGGCCGGCTCGGACCCGTCCGTCCCGCGCGCTGTCTCCCATCCGGACTGTCTGGGCGCGGACGAACCGCCCCCAACCGTCGGCCCCGGATTCTCACCAGGTCCACCGGGCGGCACAGCCGTCCGGGTCGCGGGCTTACCACGGTCGGACCGTGGATCACCGCCGGTTCGGAATTTCACCGAGTCCCGCCAGCGCGTGGTGGGTACTCCGGCAGTCTTACACGCAAACGGGGGTCCGTCGCTACCGAGGCGAGCTACTTCACAGCCGGATCACGCTCACGTGACGCCGCGCCGCCGGTCCACCGCCACGTACGACCCGGGCTGGCTCTTGGCCACCGTCTTCATCTCGGAGGCCACCGCGATCACCTCGAGCGGGTCGGTGAACCGCTTGCCGGCGTCGGAGAGGGAGACGCCGATGGAGAGGGTGACCAGGGCCGCACGGCGGATCGTGCCGCGCCGGTCCTTCAGCTCGACGAAGCCGCGCTCCCGGTCGGTCGGATCGTAGAGCGTGTCGGCCGCCTTCTCGAAGTCGACCACCGCCCGGGAGGTCAGCGAGCGGACCTGGTCCGGGGCGCAGACGATGACGAAGTCGTCGCCACCGACGTGGCCGAGGAAGGCCGGGGGCAGGCCCACCGCCACCACCGCGCGGTGCAGGCTGCGGGCCAGCGCGGAAATGAAGTCGTCGCCGCGGACAAAGCCGTACCGGTCGTTGACGCTCTTGAACCGGTCGATGTCGACGTAGCCGACCGCGTAGTCCACCCCGTGCCGAACCCGGTCGCTGATCTCCCGACGGATCCGGCTGTTGCCGGGCAGCCCGGTCAGCGGGGAGACCTCCCGGAACTCCTTGTTGCGGCGCAGGGTCGACGAGACCCGGGCCACCAGCTCGGCGGTGTCGAACGGCTTGACCAGGTAGTCGTCGGCGCCGGCGCTGAGCCCGTGCACCTTGTCGACGGTCATCCCCTTGGCCGTCAGCATGATCACCGGCAGGGCGGAGGTCATCGGGTCGGCGCGCAGCCGCCGGGTCAGCTCCAGTCCGTCGATCCGGGGCATCATCAGGTCGACCACGGCAAGGTCGGGCCGCTGCCGCTCGATGACCTCGAGGGCCTCCTGGCCGTCGCTGGCGTGGATCACCTCGAAGCCGTGCAGCCGCAGGTTGAACTCGACGAAACGGGCGATGTCCTCGTCGTCATCCACAACGAGGATGATGTCCTTGCGGTCGCCCTCGGGGTCCACCTCAGGCCCCGGGAGCCGCGCGTTCCGCCAGCGCCCGCAGGTGACGTACCGCCTCCGCCGGGTCGGCGGCGCCGTAGACGGCGGTGCCGGCCACGAACGCGTCGGCGCCCGCGGCGGCGGCCTGCTCGATGGTGTCGGCGGCGATCCCACCGTCCACCTCGATCCGCAGCTCCAGGTGCCCGGCGTCGACGTGCCCCCGGGCGGCGCGGACCTTGTCCAGCAGTTGCGGGATGAACCGCTGCCCACCGAAACCGGCCTTGATCGTCATGATCAGAAGGGTGTCGAAGCTGGGCAGCAGCTCCAGGTACGGCTCGATCGGGGTGTCCCGGTCGATGGCGAGACCGGCCTTCGCCCCGGCGGAGCGCAGGTCCTTGGCGAGCGCCACCGGATCGTCGCACGCCTCCGCGTGGAAGGTCACGTTGTACGCCCCGGCGTCGGCGTAGCCGGGGGCCCACCGACGCGGGTCCTCGATCATCAGGTGCACGTCGAACGGCAGCGCGGTGACGGCGCGCAGGCTCTGCACCACGGGCAGACCGATGGTCAGGTTCGGCACGAAGTGGTTGTCCATCACGTCCACGTGCAACCAGTCCGCGGCGTCCTCGACGGCACGGATCTCTTCGGCGAGGCGGGCGAAATCGGCGGCCAGGATGCTCGGCGCGACGATGGGCGGCGGTACGGTCACGGGGCCAGTGTACGAACGCGGCAACCCGCCGCCCCACCGCGGCACCATCGGGGACGCGCTGTGATCCAGTAGTGACCAGTGGTGCAGAATTGGCCGGTCCGGACCGCCGAATCCGGACGAACAGACATCAACGGCTGGCCGATCGACGGAAACGCGACGACACTCCAACCGGGACGGTGCCGTAGGCTGCACGCCCGCCGGGGTCTCGCCGCGGGGCGCGGTGACCGGTCGCCAGCTCCCGGGAGGGCGGACGATGCGACGGTGGCTCGGAGCGCTGGCGCTGGCCGGCGCCACGACGATCCTGCTGACCGGCTGCGGGCCGGCGCGAGGCGCCGACGGTGACCTCACCGACGACTGGCCGGCGCTGCGGACCCCGAAACCGTTCACCCCCGCCACCGACACCTGCCTGCCCCGGATCACCTCCATCGTGCAGGCCAGCACGTACGAGACGGTGGACTGCGCGCGCAGCCACCTGGCCGAGGCGATCCACGTCGGCACCCTCGTCGGCCCCGCCGCACGCGCCGCCACCCGACCGCAGCCGGGGTCGCAGGCACTGCGGGCCGCCCGCGCCGAATGTGACCAGCGGGCCCGGGAGGTGCTCGGCGGCGACTGGCACACGGCGCGGCTCACCCTGTCCCTCTCGCTGCCCTCCGCACCCGCCTGGACCGGCGGCGCGCGCTGGTTCCGCTGCGACCTCAGCGAGACCGACAGCATCGACAACACCCGGCCGGTGAACCGCACCGGCAGCCTGCGCGGCGCGTTGATCGGTGACACACCACTGACGCACCGGTGCTTCGACCCCAAGCTGATCGGCGACAACCTCAACTACATGGCGCCGGTGCTCTGCACGGAGCCGCACCGCGCCGAGTTCGTCGGCGTCTACCTGGAACGGGACATGAGCTGGGCGGACTTCACCCGCTCCGCCGAGCAGACCCACCAACGCTGCATGGCCTTGATCGCCACGTACGCCGCGGTGCCGAACAACAGCGACCTGCCGTACCGGGCCGGGTCCATCTACTACCCACCGTCACAGCGGGAGTGGGAGGAGGGTGACCGTGGGGTGCGCTGTTTCCTGTGGAGTGACGACCGCAAACTCACCCGCTCGATGCGCAATGCGGGCCCACAGGGACTACCCGCCATCTGAGCACCGGTGCCGTATGCTGCTGCGCCGTGGCGCTACCGGGCGGCTGGGGGCCGGCCGGAGACCACCAGCGGCGGGAGGTCGGGGGATGCGACGGTGGTTGGCGGCGCTCGCCGCGGGCACGACGGCCGCCCTGGCGCTGGCCGGGTGCGGCGCGCCCGCCGGAGTCGACCGGAACCTCATCGACGACTGGCCGGCGCCCGTCGCGGCGCAGCAGTTCGTTCCCGCCGCCGAGGTCTGCCACCACCCCGCCCAGCAGGTCGGCTACCTGACGGGCTACAACCCGGTGGCGTGCACCGAGTCGCACCGGGTGGAGACCATGCACGTCGGCACGCTCAGCGGCCCGGGCGCGAACCGCGGGACGCCCCCACCGCCCGGCTCGGTCGGCATGCGGACCGCGCAGGTCAGCTGCGACAAGGCGGTCAGCAAGGCGGTGGGTGCCGACTGGCGCTCCGGGCGCCTCGGCCTGACCGTCGTGCTGCCGTCCGCGCCGGCCTGGGCCGGTGGGGCCCGCTGGTACCGCTGTGACGTCACCGAGCTCGCCAGCATCGACGACACCTCCGTCGGCCTGCGCACCGGCAGCCTGCGGCGGGCGCTGACCGGCGCGGCGCCGCTGGCGTACCGCTGCTTCAACCCCAAGCTGGTCAAGGACGACATCGACGAGATGGCGCCGGTCTCCTGCACCAGCCGGCACCACGCCGAGTTCGTCGGCATCTGGCAGGCCCCGGACGTCAGCTACGCCGAGTTCAACCGCACCACCAAGCGGACCCACCGGGCCTGCCAGACGGTGACCGCCAGATACGCCAAGGTGCCGGACAACTCCCAGCTCGACTTCCGCGCCGGGACGATCTACTACCAGCCGTACGAGCAGGAGTGGAAGAACGGCAACCGTGGCGTGCAGTGCTTCCTGTGGATCAGCGACCGGGCCCTGACCCGCTCGATGAAGGGCGCCGGCACCAAGGGCCTCCCGGTCACCTGACCCACCGCAAATGAAAGGAAGGGCCCCTTATTAACGCCTGGCGTTAATAAGGGGCCCTTCCTTTCAACTAAGCGGTGCGACTCAGCCCCGGCGCAGGACGGCGAGGAACATCGCGTCGGTGCCGTGCCGGTGCGGCCAGAGCTGCACGGTGGGACCGTCGCCCAGGCCCGGCATACCGGCCGGCAGCAGCGGCCGGGCGTCCACGAAGTCCACCGGCACCCCGCTGCGGCGAGCCGCCTCGGTCACCGTCACGTGGGTCTCCACCGTGTGCGGCGAGCAGGTGACGTAGGCGACCAGCCCACCCGGACGGACCGCACGCAGCGCCGCACCGAGCAACTCCCGTTGCAGCCGGGTCAGCGGCGGCAGGTCGGAGGGCTGGCGACGCCAGCGCGACTCCGGCCTGCGGCGCAGCGACCCCAGCCCGGTGCACGGGGCGTCCACCAGCACCCGGTCGAAGTGCCCCTCCGGCAGCTTCGGGTCGGCACCGACCTCACGGCCGTCCATGGCCAGAACGGTCACCGGCAGACCCCGGGTCGCCTGGGAAACCAGCCGGGCCCGGTGCTCGGCCACCTCCACCGCGGTCACCCGGGCGCCGCGCTGCGCGGCCAGCGCGCCGAGCAGCCCGGCCTTGCCGCCCGGACCGGCGCACAGGTCCAGCCAGCGCCCGTCCGGGCCGTCCAGCGGCGCGTCGGCGAGCGCGCTGGCCACCAACTGGGAGCCCTCGTCCTGGACGTGGGCCCGGCCGTCGACCACCGCCGGAATGTCGCCGGGCGCGCCACCGGGCAGATAGACGGCGTACGGCGAGAACGCGCCGGGCGCCCCACCGACCTGGTCGGCCAACTCCACCGGGTCGATCAGGCCGGGCCGGGCGCACAGGTGCACCGGCGGGCGCTCATTGTCCTCGATCAGCAGTCGGGCCGTCTCGCCCAGATCACCGCCGAGCGCCTCGGAGAACGCCCGCACGATCCACTGCGGATGGCTGTACGCCAGGGCCAGGTGCCCGACCGGGTCGGTCTCCATCGGCGGGGCGAGCTTCGCCACCCAGCCGTCCACGTCGAGGGTGGACACCTCGCGCAGCACCGCGTTGGCGAACCCGGTGGCGCCCGGCGCGACCGCGCGGACCAGGTCCACGGTCGACGAGACCGCGGCGTGCGGGGGCACCCGGGTGTGCAGCAGCTGGTACGCCCCGAGCCGCAGCGCGTCGCGCACCGGCGGGTCGATCCGGGCCACGTCCCGGCCGGCCGCGTCGGTCAGGATCGCGTCCAGGGTGCCCAGGTGGCGAAGGGTGCCGTAGGTCAGCTCGGTGGCGAAGGCCGCGTCCCGGCCGTACAGCCCCTCCTCGCGCAGGATGGTGGGCAGCACCAGGTTGGCGAACGCGTCGTCGCGGTGCACCGCGGCCACCGCCTCGTACGCCGCGCGTCGCGGCCGGTCCAGCGGCGGTCGGACCGGCCGGCGGTCCCCACCACGACCGGCGGGCGGGCCGGAGCGCGTCGGGCGCGTCCCCTCCGGGGCGGTCACGCGAACTCCTCGCCGGTGCTGACCCGGACGCCGCGCGCCCAGTCGGTCGCCGGCATGGCCCGCTTGCCGGCGGCCCGAACCTCGCCCAGTCGCACCGGCACGGTGGCCGTGCCGGCCAGCATCCGGGCCTTCTCCACCAGCAACTCCCCCGGCTTCAGATCGGGGCCGTCGGCTGCCGCCACCACCGGGCCGAGCTTCACCCGCTCGCCCCGGAAGGTCGTCCAGGCACCCGGGGCCGGCGTGCAGGCCCGGATCCGCCGGTCCACCGCGAAGGCCGGGTCGGTCCAGCGCACCCGGGCGTCCTCCACGGTCAGTTTCGGTGCCAGCGACACCCCGTCGGCCGGCTGCGGCTCGGCGCGGGCGGTGCCGTCGGCGATCGCGTCGAGCACCGCCACCAGCAGCCCGGCGCCGGACCCGGCGAGGCGCTCCAGCAGGTCACCGGAGGTGTCGCCGGGGTGGATCTCGTCGGTCAGGGTGCCGAAGACGGGACCGGTGTCCAGACCCTGCTCCAGCTGGAAGACGCTGGCCCCGGTCAGCTCGTCGCCGTGCAGCACCGCGTGCTGCACGGGCGCGGCGCCGCGCCAGGCGGGCAGCAGCGAGAAGTGCAGGTTGATCCAGCCGTACCGGGGGATCTCCAGCGCGGCCGGCGGCACCAGCGCGCCGTAGGCGACCACCGGCACGCAGTCCGGTGCGAGCTCGCGCAGCCGGTCGAGGAACTCCGGGTCACGGGGGCGGGCCGGGGTGAGCACCTCGATGCCGTGCTCGTCGGCCCACTCACCGACCGGGGAGCGGGACAGGCCGCGCCCGCGTCCGGCGGGCGCGTCCGGCCGGGTGACCACCGCGACCAGCTCGTGCCGGGAGGCGGCGACGGCGGCCAGGGCGGGGACGGCGACGGCCGGCGTACCGGCGAAGATCACACGCATCCGGGTCACCGACCCAGGCCGAAGGGGCTGCCCGCGGCGTGCGGGTTGACCTTGACCACCGGCGGGGCCGACGGGTCGTACCACTCGGCCTGGCGGATCGCCTTCATCGCCTCCTTGCGGCCGGCGGCGTCGAGCCGGTCCAAGAAGAGCACGCCGTCGAGGTGGTCGGTCTCGTGCTGCACGCAGCGGGCCATCAGCCCGGTGCCGACGATCTGGAGCGGGTCGCCGTAGCCGTTGAAGCCCTTGGCGATGACGTTCTGCCGGCGCTTGGTGTCGAAGTAGAGCCCGGGGATGGACAGGCAGCCCTCCGGGCCGTCCTGCTCCTCCTCGTCGGGGAATTCGAGCACCGGGTTGACCAGGTGCCCGAGCACGTCGTCAACGTCGAAGGCGAACACCCGCAGGCCCACACCGAGCTGCGGCGCGGCCAGGCCAGCGCCACTCTGCTCCCGCATCGTGTCGGTCAGATCGGCGATGAGCCTACGCAGTTCGACGTCGAAGTCGACGACCGGATCGGCCGGCGTGCGCAGCACCGGATCCCCAAACAGACGGATGGGCTGGACGGTCACGCGGGACGGCTCCTTCATGGGATGGACGAGCGGTGCCGTACCAGTCTACGGAGTGCCCGGGTGGGCGCCGGCTGGCGTACCTCGATCGGCCACCGCGGGTGTGCCCAGCGTCACCGCCAGGCTCTGGTATCCGCGCAGGGTCAGCCGGGTGCGGTGTCGGGGCGTCCCGGCCAAGGCCAGCTCGGGCAGCCGGCGCAGCAGCATCGGAAAGGCCAGCTGCGCCTCCAGCCGGGCCAGCCCGGCGCCGAGACAGTAGTGCGGGCCGGCGCCGAAGGAGAGCGGGTGCGCCTGGTCGCGGGTGGGGTCGAAGCGCTGCGGGTCGGGGAACCGGCGCGGGTCGCGGTTGGCCGCGCCGAGCAGCAGCAGCGCCGTGCTGCCGGCCGGCAGGTCCAACCCGCCGCAGCGCACCGGCGCGGTGCTGGTCCGGGTGGTCAGCTGCACCGGCGAGTCGTAGCGCAGCAGCTCCTCGACGTACGCCGGCGCGAGCCCGGGGTCGGCACGCAGCGCGGCGGCGGCCTCGGGGTGCCGCAGCAGCACCACCAGCCCGTTGCCGAGCAGGTTGGTGGTGGTCTCGAAACCGGCGACCAGCAGCACCACCAGGTTGGCCAGCAGCTCGTCGCCGGTGAGCCGGTCGCCGTCGGTGTCGTGCACCTGGACCAGCGCGGTGGTCAGGTCGTCGGCCGGCGCGCGGCGGCGGGCGGCGACCAGCTCGGCGAAGTACGCGCGCAGCTCGGCGGCGCCGGCGTCGGCGACGGCCAACTCCTCGGCGGTGATCTCCGGCTCCAGCACCCCGGTCAGGTCACCGGCCCAGCGGCGGAACAGCGGCCGGTCGGTTGCCGGCACGCCGAGCAGCGCGCAGATCACCCCCACCGGCAGCGGGTACGCGAAGTCGGCCAGCATGTCGACGGTCGCGCCGTCCGCGGCACGGTCCAGCATGTCGTCGAGCAGGGCCTCGGCCTGGGTACGCACCACGTCGCGCATCCCGGCGATCCGGCGCGGGCTGAACGCGCCTGCGGCGAGCCGGCGCATCCGGCTGTGGTCGGGCGGGTTGGTCCGCAGCATGGACCGGGCGATCGACGAGATCGCCGCGCTCTCGCGCCAGTTCGGCCAGACCTGGTCCCGCAGGGCGTCGTCCAGCACTCCGAGCCGGGGATCACGCAGCAGCTCGTCGACCTCCGGGTAGCCGGTCACCACATACAGGCCGGGCAGGGCCTGCACCACCGGCCCGTGCGCCCGCAGCCGCTCGTACGTCGGGTACGGGTCGACCCGCCCCTGCGGCGACATGAGCAGTGTGAGCGCCTCGGCAGCCTCCATGGCCGGCCTCCCCGTCGATGCGTCGAAGGCTCCATCATGCCCACGCCGCCGACGCCTGGCATCCTCCGGAGCGGAGAAAACGACGCCGAACCGGCCCGCGTCAGTCTCCGGCGCCGGCCGCGTCAGACTCCCGCCCCGCCGTGCCCGGACGCGGGCGACCGCGCGGTCAGGCGCTGGCGCCCGGGTCGCCCGCGAGGACCGCGTCGCCGCCGAGGAACGCGGGCTCCGGCAGCGGCAGCTGGATCTTGTGGGCGGCCTCCCAGTCGTAGACCAGGCCCGGACGCACCTGCGCGGCGAAGTAGTCGATCGCGCTCATCCCGCCGACCACCGGCTCGTCGACCTCCGCCACGAGCTGGGCAGGGACCAGGGAGAAGCCGTTCTGCAGGGCGGCGCTGAGCCGGCGGTGACCGTCGACGACGAAGAAGTACTCACCGGTGAACCCGATCTTCAGCGGCTCCAGGGCCGCGTCGCCGGCCTCGGCCACGTCGCCGACGAACTCGGAGTCCCACAGCCCGCGCAGGGTCGCGATGTCCTCGGTCGGGTAGACCCGGGCCGGGTCCAGCAGCAGCAGCGGCGGGTCGTCGCGCAGCACATCGTCGCCGAGCGTCCCCTCGTACGCGGCCACGATGTGCTCGACCACCTCGGCGGCGGAGGCACGGGTGGTGTCGCAGATCAGGTCATAGTTGCGCAGTCGGGCCTTGTCCACCCCGTACCGGATGATGAACCGGTTGCGCTCGCTCTCGCTGCGCTCGCGCAGCTTGGCCTTGGCCTCCTCCAGCGTGGCGTAGCTCTCCGCCGGCCCGGAGGGCCGGGCCAGCACCCGGCGCGCCGCCTCACCGGGCTCGGTGATCATGTGCACCTTGAGCGCGTCGGTGAAGAAGTGCCACGCCAGCCGGGAGTCCATGATGAGGCGCTCGCCGGAGGCGGCGATGTCCCGCTGGAGCTGGTCGACGTAGCCGTCGACGGCCTGGTCGAGCTCGGCGTGCAGGTTGAGCTGCAGCGCGGTCATCTGTCGCTGCTGCGCCATCTCCCGGTAGAGGTCACCCACGCTCACCCGGCGCATGCCGAGCCGTTTGGCGATCTCCACCGACACGGTGCTCTTGCCGCTGCCGAGGTCGCCGTTGAAGACGATCGAGTGTCGAACGGTCACGACTGGTCCACCCCTGATCACCGGCTGTTTGAGATCATCGACATCGCGTCCGACCGACGCGTTCCCGCCATCGTCGCTGCCACCCTGCGAAGGCTACAGCTCGGCGCGCCTGACGCCGCGCCGCGACCTGGAGCCGTCGTCCGCCCGGGCATGACGGGCGATGTTACCACCCAGGCACCAGCGCTTTGCCGGACGCGGTGTGCGGGGACACCGCCTCCGACCAGGCCCGCCAGCCGCCGTCCGGCTCAGAACAGGCTCAGCGGATCGACCTGGAGGCGGACCGGCTCGGCGGCCTTGCGGGCCGCCCGCGCCCCCGCCGCCGAGTGCAGCGCCTCGGCGAGCGCGGCGGCCCGGGCCCGGGGCACCCGCACCAGCATCCGCTCGCGGCCCTCCTCGGCCGGCACCGGCCCGAGCACCTCGGCGTCGTCGGGCAGCCGGGCCGCGGCGAGCAGGTCGGCCACCGCCTCGGCCGGGCCGGTGACGCTGGCCATCCGCACCGCCGGCGGGAAGCCCAGCTCACGGCGCTCGGCCAGTTCCCGGCCGGCGAACCAGCCGGCGTCCCAGCGCAGCAGCGCCTGCACCGGGGCGAGCGCGCCGTCGGCGACCACCACCACCCGGCCGGCCGGGGCCGGGCGGGCCAGCGCCGCGGCGGCCAGCCAGCGGCGCAGCGCCTCCTCGCCGGCCCGCAGGTCGGCCCGGGTCAGCAGGGCCCACGAGTCGAGCAGCAGCACCGCGCCGTAGCCGCCCTCGGCGCCCGGCTCGGCGCCGGGCGTGGCGACCACCAGGGCCGCGCCACCGGGCACGTCGCTCAGCACCTCCTCCCGGCCGGAGGTGCGCACCGGCACGCCGGGAAACGCCCGGCCCAGCTCCTCGGCGGTACGCCGGGCCCCGGTCACTGCGGCCCGCAGCCGCCGGCCACCGCACTCGGGGCAGGCGTACGCGGCGGCCACCCGGGCGCACCAGCGGCAGGCCGGGGTGCCGCCGGCCGAGGGCAGCGCGAGCGGCCCGGCGCAGTGCGCGCAGCGGGCCGGGGTGCGGCAGTCCGCACAGGCGACCGAGGGCAGGTAGCCGCGCCGGGGCACCTGCACCAGCACCGGCAGGTCCGCCCGGAGGGCATCGCGGGCGGCCGTCCACGCCAGGCTGGGCAGCCGGGCGGTGGCCGCCCCGGGGTCGCGGGCCAGCTGCGGGTCGTCACCGGTCGGCGCGATGGCCGGGATACGGGCCCGCACGGTCGCCCGGTCGGCCACCACCTCCCGGGCCCAGCCGGTCTCCACCAGCAGTTGCGCCTCGGCGGTGCGGGCGTACCCGCCGACCAGCGCGCCAGCCTCGGCGAGCTGCGCGCGGGTGAGCAACACGTCCCGGGCGTGCGGATAGGGGGCGCGCGGCTCGGCGTGCAGGTCGTCGCCGTCGTCCCAGACGGCGACCAGGCCGAGCCGGTCCACCGGGGCGAACATCGCCGCCCGGGTGCCGATCACCACCGGCACCTCCCCCCGCCGGGCGGCGAGGAACGCGCGGTAGCGCCGGGCCGGACCGAGCGCGGCGGAGAGGGTGACGTGTCGTCCCGGGCCGAGCACGCCGGTGAGCGCGGCGTCCAGCCGATCGAGGTCGCGGGCGTCGGCCACCACGACCACCGCTCCGCGGCCCCCGGCGACCGTGGCGGCGACCGCGTCGGCGTAGCGGGCGGCCCAGTCCTCGCCGGGCAGCGCCGACCAGACGGCCCGGGGTGCCCGGCCGTCGGTGAGCGCGCGCAGGAGAGCCGGACCGGTCGGGTAGTCCCGCCACCCGCGCGGGTCGAGGGCGGGCTCGTCGGAGGAGGCCGGCGTGCTGTCCTGATCGGCGTGGGCCTCCTTCTCGACCCGGGCGTGCCGGGGTGGCACGGCGAGCCGGAGCACGTCGGCGAGGCTGCCCGCGTACCGGTCGGCGACCGCACGGGCCAGGCGGGCGACCTCGGGCGCCAGCACCGGCTCCGGAGAGACCACCTTCTCCAGGTAGGCGAGCCGGCCGGTGTGCCCGGAGTCGTCGGCGCGGGACAGCAGCCAGCCGTCGACGAGCTGCCCCGCGAAGCGCACCTTCACCCGGGTGCCGGGCACCGCCACGGCGTCCAGCTCGGCCGGCACCAGGTAGTCGAACGGCCGGTCCAGGTGAGCCAGCGGGACATCCACACAGACGCGTGCGACCGGCGACCCTTCCGCGGGTCGCCGGTCGCTGCGCTTGGTGGCGGTCAGGCTCCCGCGGCCGACTTGAGGTCGGCGGCCCGGTCGGTGCTCTCCCAGGTCAGGTCCGGCAGCTCGCGGCCGAAGTGGCCGTACGCGGCGGTCTGCTGGTAGATCGGGCGGAGCAGGTTGAGGTCCCGGATGATCGCGGCCGGGCGCAGGTCGAACACCTCGGTGACGGCCTTCTCGATCGAGGTGACCGGCACGGTCTCGGTGCCGAACGTCTCGATGAACAGGCTCACCGGGTGCGCCTTGCCGATGGCGTACGCGACCTGGGCCTCGCACCGCTCGGCCAGGCCGGCGGCGACCACGTTCTTGGCCACCCAGCGCATCGCGTACGCGGCCGAGCGGTCCACCTTGGACGGGTCCTTGCCGGAGAACGCGCCACCGCCGTGCCGGGCGTACCCGCCGTAGGTGTCGACGATGATCTTGCGACCGGTCAGCCCGGCGTCACCCATCGGGCCGCCGATCTCGAACCGGCCGGTCGGGTTGACCAGCAGCCGGTAGCCGTCGGTGTCCAGACCGAGGCTCTCCAGCTCCGGTGCGATGACGTGGTCGCGCACGTCCGGGGTGAGCAGCGACTCCAGCGAGATGTCCGCGGCGTGCTGGCTGGACACGACCACGGTGTTGAGCCGGACCGGACGCAGCCCCTCGTACTCGATGGTCACCTGGGTCTTGCCGTCCGGGCGCAGGTACGGGATGGTGCCGTCCTTGCGCACCGCGGCCAGCCGGCGGGCCAGTCGGTGTGCCAGCGCGATGGGCAGCGGCATCAGCTCGGGCGTCTCCGAGCACGCGAAGCCGAACATCATGCCCTGGTCCCCGGCGCCCTGCGCGTCCAGTGCGCTCTCCGAGGCTCCGGTGCGCAGCTCGAAGGCGTTGTCAACGCCCTGCGCGATGTCCTCGGACTGCGCGCCGATGGAGACGCTGACCCCGCAGGAGGCGCCGTCGAAGCCCTTCTTCGACGAGTCGTACCCGATGTCGAGGATGGTCCGGCGGACGATCGTCGGGATGTCGGCGTACGCCTTGGTGGTCACCTCACCGGCGATGTGCACCTGCCCGGTGGTGATCATGGTCTCCACCGCGACCCGGCTGTGCGGATCCTCGGCGAGCAACGCGTCGAGGATGCCATCGCTGATCTGGTCGGCGATCTTGTCCGGGTGGCCTTCCGTGACCGATTCGGACGTGAAGAGGCGGCGTGTCACGGCACTCCTAAGCGTGTGAGGTCGTTCCGCGGCAGTCTAGTCACCGCTGCGGTGGGTGTCGGGATCGGTCGCGCCCTGTTCCACCCGTCAGGAGCGGCCGGCCAGCCGCGCCACGACGAGATCCCAGACGGAGTCGGCCACATCCTCCTTGGCCTGCTCGGGCAGCCGGCTGACCGAGCCGTCCGCGCCGATGACCGTCACCGTGTTGGTGTCGGCGCCGAAGACCTTGTCCACGCCGACCTCGTTGACCACGATCAGGTCGGCCCGCTTCCGGGCGAGTTTCGCCCGGCCGTTGGCCTCCGCGTCGCCGGTCTCGGCGGCGAACACCACCAGCACCTGCTCCGGTCGTTTGCGCTGGCCGAGCTCTGCCGCGATGTCCGGGTTCGTGACGAGCTCGATGGTGGGCGCGACACCGTCGTCCGACTTCTTGATTTTGCCAGGCGCGTACGCCGCCGGCCGGAAATCAGCCGGAGCCGCCGCCATCACCACCGCGTCGGCGTCGACGGCCGCCTTCAGCGTCGCCTCCCGCAGCTCGCCGGTGCTGCCCACCCGGACCAGGTCGACTCCGGCCGGGTCGGCGAGGGAGACGTTGGCCGCGATCAGGGTGACCCGGGCGCCCCGGGCGACGGCCGCCCGGGCGAACGCGTAGCCCTGCTTGCCGGACGAGCGGTTGCCGAGGAACCGGACCGGGTCCAGCGGCTCGCGGGTGCCCCCCGCGGTGACCACCACCCGGCGGCCGGCCAGGTCGGCGGGTGCCGGCCCACCCCGGGCCAGGACCCGACGCGCGACCGCGAAGATCTCCGCCGGGTCGGGCAGCCGGCCCTTGCCGGTGTCGACGCCGGTGAGCCGGCCGACGGCCGGCTCGATGACCCGGACACCGCGGGCGCGCAGCGTGGCGACGTTGGCCACGGTGGCCGGGTGCTCCCACATCTCGGTGTGCATGGCCGGAGCCAGCACCACCGGGCAGCGCGCGGTCAGCAGCGTGTTGGTCAGCAGGTCGTCGGCGAGCCCGTGGGCGGCCTTAGCGAGCAGGTCGGCGGTGGTCGGCGCGACCACCACCAGGTCGGCCTGCTGGCCGAGCCGCACGTGCGGCACCTCGTGCACGTCGGACCAGACGTCGTCGGCGACCGGCTGACCGGAGAGAGCTGCCCAGGTCGGCGCTCCGACGAAGCGGAGCGCCGACGCGGTCGGCACGACGCGAACCCGGTGACCCGATTCGGTGAAGAGTCGCAGCAGCTCGCAGGCCTTGTAGGCGGCGATGCCGCCGCCGACCCCGAGGACGATCCCGGCGGACATCGACGCGTGGGGGCTTACGGCTGGTCGGTCGGCTCAGCGGTGAGCAGGCCCGAGTTGATCTCGCGCATGGCGATGGAGAGGGGCTTCTCCTGGGGGGTGGTCTCGACGAGCGGGCCGACGTACTCCAGCAGGCCCTCGCCGAGCTGGCTGTAGTAGGCGTTGACCTGGCGCGCGCGCTTGGCGGCGAAGATGACCAGCGCGTACTTCGACGTCGTCTTCTCGAGGAGCTCGTCGATCGGCGGGTTGGTGATGCCTTCGGGGTTGGCGATGGATCCCACGAATTAACCTCTGCGTCTTTCGAGCCGCGCGGACGCGGTGCTGAGTCTCAACGGCGGCCGGCCATCAGCCGCGTACAGGCGACCAGGCCGGATCCGGATAAGAAGAACCGAGTAAGCCTACCAGCTCGACGACCACCCGATCGGTGAGGTCGTGCGTCAGGGCGTGCTCGAAGGTCGCCGCCACGGCGGCGTCGGGTCGGTGACCGGGCGGGCTCAGCAGCACCAGCCGCGCGTCGGGCAGTCGCGCCCGGACCAGTTGGGCGCCGGTCAGGTCGAGCGGGAGGAGCACCGGCTGCCCCGCGTCGAGCCGGGCGCGCAGCGGTGGGTACGGGGTGCCCCGACAGTGCGGGCCCATCCGGGACCACTCCAGCAGCTCGCCGGCGGCCACCCGGCGGTCGAACTCGGCGGGAGCGAGGAAGACCCGGTCCTCCCCGTCGATCTCCCGCTCCCGGCGCGGCCGGGTGGTCGCCTGCACCGGGATCCACACGGACGGAGAACGCGCCCGGACGAGCTCGACGACACTCTCCCTGCCGGAACCCGAAGGTCCAGCCAGGACAGTGAGCCGAGCCGCCGGGCGCGCCTCGTCATCCGTGCTCACTGCTTGTTTCTACACGCTGCCAGGTTCAGTTGGCGGCGAACTCTCCAAGCAGTGCCTTGCGCTGCTGCTCGCCGAGGCCACGCAGGCGACGGCTGTCGGCGATCTTGAGCTTCTCCATGATCTGGGTAGCCCGGATCTTGCCGATGCCCGGCATGGCCTGCAGGACGGCCGACACCTTGAGCTTGCCAACGACATCGTCGCTCTCGGCGCGCTCGAGGACAGCACCGAGGGTGGTCTTGCCCTGCTTGAGCTGCTCCTTCAGCTGAGCACGGGCCTTGCGGATCTCCGCGGCCTTCTCGAGCGCGGCAGCGCGTTGTTCGGGGGTCAGTGACGGGAGCGGCACCAGTTCTCCTCAGGTCCCTATCGCGGCGGGCGGGGCGCACCGCCGCATCTGTGAAACGTGGTGTCGCTGTGAACCAAGGGGTCCATGGTTCCCAGCGCGGGGAAAACTAGCGGCCAACGGAGCTTTCGGCAACGTGGACGCGCGATGATCATCGCAAAGTGACCGAGCCGTCAGTCAGTCACCGGGCAGCCAGAACGCCCCGGCAGTCGGCCAGCACCCGGTCCGCGGCGGCCCGCAGGGCGGCGACGTCGGGGCCGGCGGACAGCACCTCCCGGGAGTACGACGGGAGCACCGCGGCGAGGCTCGGACCGAAGACGGTCCGCAGATCGGCAGCACCGGCACCCTGCGCGCCGAGCCCCGGCGCGAGCAGCGGACCACCCACCCCGGAGAGGTCGTGACCGGTGTCTCCGATGGTCGCGCCGACCACCAGCCCGAAGCTGCCGAGAGGGGCCGCACCCCTGTTGAGCTGGGAAATCTCGTCGATCACGGTCTGCGCCACGGTGCGCCCGTCGGCCGTGCGGGCCCGCTGCACGGCGGCTCCCTCGGGGTTCGAGGTGAGGGCCAGCACGAACACCCCGCCACCGTGCTCGGCGGCCAGCTTGAACATCGGCGCCAGGGAACCCACCCCCAGGTAGGGGCTCGCGGTGACCGCGTCGACATACAACGGGCTGGATGGATCAAGGTACGCGGAGGCGTACGCGCTGACCGTCGAGCCGATGTCGCCGCGCTTGACGTCCAGCAGAACGAGCGAGCCGGCATCACGTAACTGTCGGATAGTTGACTCAAGAATCGCCACGCCGCGGGACCCGAAACGCTCGAAAAAGGCCGACTGAGGCTTGACCACCGCAACCCGGTCACCGAGGGCGTCGACCACTGTCCGGGTGAACCTGTCGAGCCCCTGAACGTCGTCGGTGAGGCCCCAGCGGGCCAGCAGACCGGGATGCGGGTCGATGCCCACGCAGAGCGGTCCCCGCTCGCTGACGGCCCGGTGCAGCCGGGTGCCGAAGCTTTCCATCCGGTAGTTCCCCTCTCCTCGTCCGGGCGGCAGCCCGCCACGGGTAGCTCTGAACCGGCTCAGCCGGCCGCCACCGCCGCCGCCACGCCGGACGCGATCCGGGCCAGGTCGGCGTCGCCGGTCACGTACGGCGGCATCGTGTAGATCAGGTCGCGGAACGGCCGCAGCCACACCCCCCGGTCGACCGCCGCCGTGGTGGCCGCGCCGAGGTCGACCTCGTGATCGAGTTGGACCACCCCGATCGCGCCGAGCACCCGCACGTCGGCCACGCCCGGCGTGCCGCGCAGCGGCTCCAGCCCGGCGCGCAGGCCGGCACCGATCCTGGACACCTGCGCCGCCCAGTCCCCGGCCCGCAGCAGCCCGATGGACGCGTTGGCCACCGCGCAGGCCAACGGGTTGCCCATGAAGGTCGGCCCGTGCGCCAGCACGCCGCTGGCGGAGATCGCCTGGGCCACCCGCGGGGTGCAGAGGGCCGCCGCGAGGGTCACGTAACCGCCGGTGAGCGCCTTGCCCACGCACATCACGTCCGGGGTCACCCCGGCGTGCTCGGCGGCGAACATCGTGCCGGTACGGCCGAAGCCGGTGGCGATCTCGTCGAAGATCAGCAGGATCCCGTGCGCCTGGGTCACCTCCCGCAGCACCCGCAGGTACCCCGGATGGTGGAAACGCATCCCGCCGGCGCCCTGCACCACCGGTTCGACGATCACCGCGGCCAGTTCGTGGGCGTGCCGCTCGACCGTGTCCACCAGCGCCGCCACGTACGCCTCGTCGGGCGGATCGGCGAACCCGCCCGGCGGAACCGGTGCGAAGACCTGCCGGGGCAGCACGTCGCCCCAGAGGTGGTGCATCCCGCCCTCCGGGTCACAGACGCTCATCGGGTGGAACGTGTCGCCGTGGTAGCCGCCCCGCCAGGTGGCCAGCCGGCGCCGCTGCGGCCGTCCGACGGCCCGCTGGTACTGCAGGCACATCTTCACCGCCACCTCGACGCTGACCGAGCCGGAGTCGGCCAGGAAGACGTGCTCCAGGCCGTCCGGGGCCAGCTCCACCAGGGTCCGGGCGAGCTGTACCGCGGGCTCGTGGGTTAGCCCGCCGAACATCACGTGGCTCATCCGGCCGAGCTGGTCGGTCACCGCCGCGTCCAACGTCGGGTGCCGGTAGCCGTGGATCGCCGCCCACCAGGACGACATCCCGTCCACCAGCTCCCGGCCGTCCGCAAGCCGCAGCCGTACGCCCTCGGCGCTCTGCACCACGTACGGCGGGTTCGCCGGCGGCAGTGAGGTGTACGGGTGCCAGACGTGCGCCCGGTCGGCGGTCAGGATCTCCTCGGGCGTCACGCGCGCTCCTTCATGGCGTTCGCGAGTGGGGCAACGGGCACGGCGGGCATGGCGGGCACGGGCCCGGGCGCAGGCGCAGGCGCGGCGGCAGGCGCACGCGCGGGCGCGGGGACCCACCGGCTGCCTTTGCTCTGCTTCAACGGACGCACCACCCGACGTCCGGATATCGGACGACGGCCGTTGCGTGGGGTGAAGCAGAGCAAAGGGAACGAGGTGGGCACCCGGCCGGAGCGCCGACCGGCACCGGGATCGGCACCCGAGCGGACAGCCGAACCGGCGCCGCCCTGGCTGCCGCCCACCGACCGGGGCCGGGCACCGGACCGGTCACCGCCCGCCGACCGGGGCCGGGGATGGCCCCGGCACGCGGGCGGCGGCGCGGACCAGGGCCGGGCCCCGGTAGATGAAGCCGGTGTAGAGCTGCACCAGGGCGGCGCCGGCGTCGAACATCCGAGCGGCGTCGTCCGGGTCCAGCACCCCGCCGACGCCGATGATCGGCAGTCGGCCGCCGGTCTCCCGGTGCACGAAGGCGACCACCTCCCTCGCGCGGCCGGTGAGCGGCCGGCCGGAGAGGCCACCCGCCTGGGCGCCACGCTCGGCGTCCACCGAGGCGAGACCGTCCCGGGCCAGGGTGGTGTTGGTGGCGATCACCCCGGCCGCTCCCCGGGCCAGGCAGACCTCCAGCAACTCGGCGATCGCCGCCTCGGTCAGATCAGGTGCGATCTTGACCAGCACCGGCTTCTCCCCGACCAGCGCGGCGAGCAGCGCGTCCAGGTGCGCGCGGTCCTGCAACGAGCGCAGCCCCGGGGTGTTCGGTGAGGACACGTTCACCGCGAAGTAGTCGCCGTGCCCGCGCAGCGCCCGGTACGAGGCGAGGTAGTCCTCGACCGCCTCGTCGAGCGGCGTCACCTTGGACTTGCCCAGCGAGATGCCCAGCGGTACGCCGATCGCGCGCGGCAGCGCGGCCAGCCGGGCGGCCAGCGCGGCAGCGCCGGCGTTGTTGAAGCCCATCCGGTTGACCACCGCCTCGCTGGCCGGCAGCCGGAACAGGCGCGGCCGGGGATTGCCCGGCTGGGCGTGCGCGGTGACCGTGCCGACCTCGACGAAACCGAAGCCGAGCGCCGGCCAGGCCGCCAGCGCCGCCCCGTCCTTGTCCATCCCGGCGGCCAACCCGACCGGGTTGGGAAACTCCACGCCGAACACCGTGCGCGGCGCCCGGACCGCATACCGGGCACGTAGCGCCGCCAGTGCGACCGGCCGCCGGGACAGCGCGGTCAACCAGCGCAGCGTCAACTCGTGCGCCGCCTCCGCGTCCCCACTCCCGATCCGGAACAGCCACGGCCGCACCGCCCGCTCGAACACCGTCACTGGGCGGCCCGGAGGGTGGCGTGCAGATCCTGGAGGGGACGGACCTGCATGTCGCCGCGGATCCTGGCCTCGATGCCCATGACCGCCGCGGCGGCACCGGGGACCGTGGTGATGCACGGGATGTCCGCGGTGACCGCGGCGCTGCGGATCTCGTAGCCGTCCGAGCGGGCGCTGGCACCCGAACCCTGCGGCGTGTTGATCACCAACGTCACGGCGCCGCCGAGGATCAGCGACACGGCGTCGTCTCCCTCGCCGGCCTGGTAGTGCTTGCGGATCTGCTCGCAGGCGATGCCGTGGCGCCGCAGCACCTCGGCGGTGCCGGTGGTCGCCACGATCTCGAAGCCGAGATCCGCCAGGCGCTTGATCGGGAAGATCATGCCGCGCTTGTCCCGGTTGGCCACCGAGACGAAGATCTTCCCGGCGGTCGGCAGTGAGCCGTACGCGGCCGACTGGCTCTTAGCGAAGGCGTGCCCGAAGTTGGTGTCGATGCCCATCACCTCGCCGGTCGACTTCATCTCCGGCCCGAGCAGCGAGTCGATCCCCTTGCCGGAGCGGGTACGGAAGCGCTTGAACGGCAACACCGCCTCCTTCACCGCGATCGGCGCGTCGGCGGGCATCGTGCCACCGTCCCCGGTCGCCGGGAGCAGCCCCTCGGCGCGCAGTTCGGCGATGCGCGCGCCGAGCGCGATCCGGGCCGCCGCCTTGGCCAGCGGCACCGCGGTCGCCTTGGAGACGAACGGGACCGTCCGCGACGCCCGCGGGTTGGCCTCCAGGACGTAGAGCACGTCGTCCTTGAGCGCGTACTGCACGTTGAGCAGGCCACGGACGCCGACACCGCGGGCGATCGCCTCGGTGTAGCGGCGGACCTCGGCCAGGTGCGAACCGGCGAGGGTGATCGGCGGCAGCGCGCAGGAGGAGTCGCCGGAGTGGATGCCGGCCTCCTCGATGTGCTCCATCACCCCGCCGATGTAGACCTCACCGTCGGCGTCGCAGAGCGCGTCCACGTCGATCTCGATGGCGTCATCGAGGAAGCGGTCCACCAGCACCGGGTGGTCCGGGGAGATGTCGGTGGCGCGGCCGATGTAGTCGCGCAGGGTCGGGTCGTCGTAGACGATCTCCATGCCCCGCCCGCCCAGCACGTACGACGGCCGGACCAGCACCGGGTAGCCGATCTCGTCGGCGATCGTCTTGGCCTCGTCGTACGAGGTGGCCATGCCGTGTGCCGGCGCGCGCAGCCCGGCCCGGGCCAGCACCGCACCGAACGCGCCCCGCTCCTCGGCCAGGTGGATCGACTCCGGGGAGGTGCCGACCACCGGCACCCCGGCGTTCTTGAGCCGCTGCGCCAGCCCCAGCGGGGTCTGCCCGCCCAGCTGCACGATCACACCGACCACGCCCGGCCCGCCGGCCGACCGGCCGGAGGAGTCCTCGGCGTGCCAGGCCTCCAGCACGTCCTCGAAGGTCAGTGGTTCGAAGTAGAGCCGGTCGGCGGTGTCGTAGTCGGTGGAGACCGTCTCCGGGTTGCAGTTGACCATGACCGTCTCGTAGCCGATGCCCCGCAGCGCCTGAACCGCGTGCACGCACGAGTAGTCGAACTCGATGCCCTGCCCGATCCGGTTCGGGCCGGAGCCCAGGATCAGCACCTTCGGCCGGTCCGACGGCACGACCTCGGTCTCTGAGTCGTACGTCGAGTAGTGGTACGGCGTGCTCGCCTCGAACTCGGCCGCGCAGGTGTCCACGGTCTTGTAGACCGGGCGCACGTCGAGACGGTGCCGCAGCGTACGCACGCCGTCCTCGGCGGCCAGCTCCGGCCGCAGCGCGGCGAGCTGCCGGTCGGACAGGCCGGCCCGCTTGGCCCGGCGCAGCCGTTCGGCGTCGAGCACCGGAGCGTCCACGATCTCCGCGCGCAGCTCAACCAGCGCGGCGATCTGATCCAGGAACCACGGGTCGATCCCACCCGAGGCCGCGGTGACCTCGGCGATCGACGCACCGAGGCGCAGCGCCCGCTCGACGGTGTACAGCCGGCCGTCGTGCGGAATCCGCAGCGCGGTCAGGGTGTTCTCCCGCGTCGCGTCGGCCGGATCCGGCACCGTCCAGAAGCCGGCTTCCTTCGTCTCCATCGAGCGCATCGCCTTGTTCAACGCCTCGCTGAAGTTGCGCCCGAGGCTCATCGCCTCGCCCACCGACTTCATCGTGGTGGTCAGCTCCGGGTCCGCGCCGGGGAACTTCTCGAACGCGAAGCGGGGGATCTTCACCACCACGTAGTCCAGGGTCGGCTCGAACGCCGCCGGGGTCTTCAACGTGATGTCGTTGGGAATCTCGTCGAGGGTGTAGCCGATCGCCAGTTTGGCCGCGATCTTGGCGATCGGGAAACCGGTCGCCTTGGACGCCAACGCCGAGGAGCGCGACACCCGCGGGTTCATCTCGATCACGACGATCCGGCCGTCGACCGGGTTGACCGCGAACTGGATGTTGCAGCCGCCGGTGTCCACCCCGACCTCGCGTAGCACCGCGATGCCCAGGTCACGCAGGCTCTGGTACTCCCGGTCGGTGAGCGTCATGGCCGGTGCCACGGTGACGCTGTCGCCGGTGTGCACGCCCATCGGGTCGACGTTCTCGATCGAGCAGACCACCACCACGTTGTCGTGCCGGTCGCGCATCAGCTCGAGCTCGTACTCCTTCCAGCCGAGCACGCTCTCCTCGATGAGCACCTCGTGCACCGGGCTGGCGGACAGGCCGTCACCGGCGATGCGGGCCAGGTCCTCCGGGGTGTGCGCCATACCGGAGCCCAGGCCGCCCATCGTGAACGACGGCCGGATCACCACCGGCAGGCCCAGCTCGGCAACGGTCGCCTCGACCTCGTCCATCGAGTGGCAGACCCGCGAGCGGGGCACCAGGGCGGTCGGGTCGTCGACGCCGAGGCGGACCCCGGCCTTCGCCACGATCTCCTTGAACAGCTGGCGGTCCTCGCCGCGGTTGATCGCGTCGATGTTCGCGCCGATCAGCTCCACGCCGTACTTGTCCAGCACGCCGGACTCGTGCAGGGCGACCGCGGTGTTCAGCGCGGTCTGCCCGCCGAGGGTGGCCAGGATGGCGTCCGGGCGCTCCTTGGCGATGACCAGCTCCACGAACTCCGGGGTGATCGGCTCGACGTACGTGGCGTCGGCGAACTCCGGGTCGGTCATGATGGTCGCCGGGTTGGAGTTGACCAGGCTGACCCGGATCCCCTCGCTGCGCAGCACCCGGCAGGCCTGGGTGCCGGAGTAGTCGAACTCGCAAGCCTGCCCGATGACGATCGGCCCGGAGCCGATCACCAGGATGTGCTTGAGATCGGTCCGCTTAGGCATTGCTGCGCCCCTCGCTGTGGATCCGGCCCTCGATGAGCTCGGCAAAGCGGTCGAAGAGGTAGTCCGCGTCGTGCGGGCCGGCCGCCGCCTCCGGGTGGTACTGAACGGTGAAGGCGGGCACGTCCACGGCCCGCAGCCCCTCGACGACGTTGTCATTGAGACAGACGTGCGACACCCGGACGCCACCGAAGTCGGTGTCGATCACCTGATCGGGTACCACCGCGCCGTGCCCCGCGCCGGGCACCTCGACCGCGAAGCCATGGTTGTGGCTGGTCACCTCGACCTTGCCGGTGGCCCGGTCGAGAACCGGCTGGTTGATCCCCCGGTGGCCGTAGCCCAGCTTGTAGGTGCCGAAGCCGAGCCCCCGGCCGAGGATCTGGCTGCCGAAGCAGATGCCGAACAGCGGCACCCGCCGCCGCAGCGCCTCCCGGGCCAGCGCCACCGGGCCGTCGGCGGTGGCCGGGTCGCCGGGGCCGGGCGACAGGAAGATCGCGTCGGCGCCGGTGGCGAGCAGGTCGTCGATGCCCGAGGAGGCCGGCAGCACGTGGGTGGTCACCCCGCGGGCGGCGAGCCGGCGGGGAACGTTGCGCTTGATGCCCAGGTCCAGCGCGGCAACGGTGAACCGGTGCTCGCCGATCGCCTGGACGACGTACGGCTGGGGGGTGGTCACCTCGGTGGAGAGGTCCGCGCCGACCATCTGCGGCGCCTGCCGGACCCGGGCCAGCAGGCTCTGCGGGTCGTTGTCCACGCTGGAGATGCCCACCCGCATGGCGCCCCGCTCGCGCAGGTGCCGGGTCAGCGCTCGGGTGTCCACCCCGCTGATGCCGACAACGCCCTCGGTGGCGAGCCGGTCCTCGAGGCCGCCGGTGGCCCGCCAGTTCGAGCCGATCCGGGCCGGGTCGCGCACCACGTACCCGGCCACCCAGATGCGGCCGGACTCGTCGTCCTCGCCGTTGACGCCCGTGTTGCCGATGTGCGGCGCGGTCTGCACCACCACCTGCCGGTGGTAGGACGGGTCGGTCAGGGTCTCCTGGTAGCCGGTCATGCCGGTGGTGAAGACCGCCTCGCCGAAGGTCTCCCCCACACTGCCGTACGCCTCACCGGGGAACGTGCGCCCGTCCTCGAGCACGAGGATCGCTGGTCTGCGCTTGACCATTACTTGACAGCCTTTCCGTCCAGAACCGTCGGCTCGCCACGCAGGAAGGTCGCCACGATGCGACCCGGCAGCGTCATGCGGGCGTACGGGGTGTTGCGACTGCGACTGGCCAGCTCCGCCGGCTCGATGGTGCGGCGGGCGGCCGGGTCGATCAGGGTCAGGTTGGCGGGCACCCCGGGCGCCGGGTCGACGCCGTGCCCGGCCAGCCCGGCGATCCGGGCCGGGGCGCGCGACATCCGCTCGGCGATCAGGTCCCACTGCGGGCCGAGCACGTCCAGCGCGATGGAGAGCGCCGTCTCCAGGCCGAGCATCCCCGGCCGGGCGTACGCCCACTCGCACTCCTTGTCCTCCACGGCGTGCGGGGCGTGGTCGGTGGCGATCACGTCGAGCACCCCGTCGGCGAGGGCGGCACGCAGGGCGGCGACGTCATCGGCGGTACGCAGTGGCGGGTTGACCTTGAAGACCGGGTCGTAGGTCTCCGCCCGCTCGTCGGTGAGCAGCAGGTGGTGCGGGGTGACCTCGGCGGTGACCCGCACCCCCCGCGCCTTGGCGTGGCGCAGCACCTCGACGCTGCCGGCCGTGGAGACGTGGCAGACATGCAGTCGGCTGCCCACGTGCTCGGCGAGCAGCACGTCCCGGGCGATGATCGCCTCCTCGGCGACGGCCGGCCACCCGATCAGGCCGAGCCGGGTGGAGACCTCACCCTCGTGCATCTGGGCGCCCTCGGTCAGCCGGGGCTCCTCGGCGTGCTGGGCGATGATCCCGTCGAACGCCTTGACGTACTCCAGGGACCGGCGCATCAGCTTCGGGTCGGCGACGCAGTGCCCGTCGTCGGAGAAGATCCGCACCCGGGCCGCGGAGTCGGCCATCGCGCCCAGTTCGGCGAGGCGCTCGCCGGCCAGCCCGACGGTGACGGCGCCGATCGGCTGCACGTCGACCAGCCCGGCCTCCCGGCCGAGCCGCCAGACCTGCTCGACGACGCCGGCGGTGTCCGCGACCGGGGAGGTGTTGGCCATCGCGCAGACCGCGGTGTAGCCGCCCAGGGCCGCCGCGCGGGAGCCGGACTCGACGGTCTCGGCGTCCTCCCGGCCCGGCTCGCGCAGGTGGGTGTGCAGGTCGACCAGGCCGGGCAGGGCGACCAGCCCGGTCCCATCGAGCACGGCGGCGTCCGGGGCGGACAGCCCCGGGCCGACCTCGGCGACCACGCCGTCGCGGATCAGCAAGTCGGTCGGCGCGGCGCCGACGACGCTCACGCTGGTGATCAGGTACGCGGTCACCGGTTGTTCCCTCCGAGCAGCAGGTAGAGGACGGCCATCCGCACGGAGACCCCGTTGGTGACCTGTTCGACGATGGTGGAGCGGGGCGAGTCGGCCACCTCGGGGGTGATCTCCATCCCCCGGTTCATCGGGCCGGGGTGCATGACGATCGCGTGATCGGGCAGCCGGCGCATCCGCGGGCCGTCCAGCCCGTAGCGGCGGGCGTACTCGCGGGCGGAGGGGAAGTAGGAGTCGTTCATCCGCTCCCGCTGCACCCGCAGCATCATCACCACGTCCACGTTGGGCAGCACGGAGTCGAGGTCGTAGGAGACGTCGGTGCCGGGTGCGAGCGCCGCGGCGATGTCCACCGGGATGAGGGTGGGCGGGCCGACCAGGGTGACCTTGGCGCCGAGGGTGGAGAGCAGCAGCACGTTGGAGCGGGCCACCCGGGAGTGCAGCACGTCCCCGACCACCGCGACCGACAGGCCGGCCAGCCGGCCCAGCCGGGCCCGCATGGTGTACGCGTCCAGCAACGCCTGGGTGGGGTGCTCGTGGGTGCCGTCACCGGCGTTGACCACCGACCCGTCCACCCAGTTCGCCAGCCGGTGCGGCGCGCCGGAGGCGGGGTGCCGGACGACCACCGCGTCGGCGCCCATGGCCTGCAGGGTCAGCGCGGTGTCCTTCAGGCTCTCGCCCTTGGTGACGCTGGACCCCTTCGCGGAAAAGTTGATCACATCGGCGCTGAGCCGCTTGGCGGCCGCCTCGAAGGAGATCCGGGTGCGGGTCGAGTCCTCGTAGAAGAGGTTCACCACCGTCCGGCCGCGCAGCGCGGGCAGCTTCTTGATCTCGCGGCCGGCGACCGTGGCCATCTCGGCGGCGGTGTCCAGGATCTCGGTGGCGGTGTCGGCGTCCAGGTCCGCGCCGGAGAGCAGGTGCCTGATCATGAGGTGGTCCCCCCGTACAGCTTGACCTCGTCCGTGCCGTCGGTCTCGGCGAGCGTCACCTTGACGCTCTCGGCGAGCGAGGTCGGGATGTTCTTGCCGACGTAGTCGGCGCGGATCGGCAGCTCCCGGTGACCGCGGTCGACCAGGACGGCGAGCTGCACGGACGCTGGGCGCCCCACGTCGTTGAGCGCGTCGAGCGCGGCCCGGACGGTCCGGCCGGAGAAGAGGACGTCGTCGACGAGGATGACCCGCTTGCCGTCGATGCCGCCGGGCGGCAGCTCGGTCGGGCCGATCGCGCGGGTGGCGTGCCGGCGCAGGTCGTCGCGGTACAGGGTGATGTCCAGCACACCGACCGGGACGGCGACGTCCTCGAAGGTGCTGATCCGGGCGGCGAGCCGCCGGGCGAGGGGGGCACCCCGGGTGGGAATCCCGAGCAGCACCGTCTCGGCGGCGCCCTGGGTCTTCTCCAGGATCTGGTGTGCGATGCGGTCGACCACACGTTGCACGTCGGCGCTGGCGAGGATCACCTTCACCGAGGGTTGTCGCGGTGGTGACGAGCGGGCAGCCGGTGGGTATGCCACGGCGGACCTCCTTCCCCGCCTCACGGGACGGGTCGTTAAAGGATGTCGGGCACCTCCGGCCGGACCGCGGGCGGACCTGGGCCGGGGCTTCACGCCACGTTACCAGTGGTCACCGGGCGGATGGACGGCGGCTGCTGACCATCGGATCAGGCCGGCGAAATGGGGATAACTCCCCCGCTGCTCCCCAACGGTAGGGTCACGACCACTTGACCAGGTGTCGCATTCCCCGTACCGTCACGCTCCGTAACGATCGACGGGAGAACCCCGAGCAGCACTGGGAGTGTCCGAATGCCCTCTGAATACGCCAAATCTCTGGGCGCCCGCCTGCGCTCCATCCGCCAACAGCAGGGTCTCTCCCTGCAGGGCGTGGAGGAGAAGTCGAACGGGCGGTGGAAGGCCGTGGTGGTCGGGTCGTACGAGCGCGGCGACCGTGCCGTGACGGTGTCCCGCCTGGCCGAGCTTGCCGAGTTCTACCGCGTCCCCGTCTCGGAGCTGCTGCCCGACGGCAGCGGGGTCCGTCACGAGCCCACCAGCAAGATCGTCCTGGACCTGGAGCGGCTCTACGACGAGGCCTCCGAGGACCTGGCCTACGTGGCCCGCTACGCCCGCGCCATCCAGCAGCAGCGCGGCGACTACAACGGCCGGGTGCTCTCCATCCGCGCCGACGACCTGCGGGCGCTCGCGATCGTCTACGACGCCTCGCCGTCGGGTCTGATCGAGCGGCTCACCGAGCACGGTGTGCTGGTCGCCGACCCCCGGGCGTTCTTCGCCTCCTGATCCACCGATCCACCGAAAGGGCCCGTGCCGTCCGGCACGGGCCCTCTTCGTGGTACGGGTGCTGAGCGGGTGCGCTCAGCGGGTGGCGTACTCGGCGATCCGGCCGAGGATGCCGTTGAGGAAGCGCGGCGAGTCGTTGGTGGACATCTGGCGGGCAAGCTCCACAGCCTCGCTGATCGCCACCGCGTCGTCGATCTCGTCGACGTAGAGCAGCTCGTAGACCGCGATCCGGGCCAGGTTGCGGTCCACCACCGGCATCCGCTCCAGCGTCCAACCCTCGGCGTAGCTGGCGATCAGCTCGTCGATCCGGTTGAGGTGCTCGGCGACCCCCTCGACCAGGCTCGCCGCGTAGCCCAGGTGCTCCGGTCGGGGCTGCTCGATCCGCTGTACGTAGCCGGCGAGCACCTCGACCGGGGGCCGGTCCCGAAGGTCAGCCTCGTAGAGGACGTCCAGCGCCCGCTTGCGCGCCTTGCGACGCGCCGGCATCTGCTGCTTGGGACCCTCTGCCATCAGGATCGGCCGAGGTAACGGCCGTCGCGCGTGTCGACCTTGATCTTCTCGCCGGTGGTGATGAACAGCGGCACCTGCACGGTCGCGCCGGTCTCAACGGTGGCCGGCTTGTTGCCGCCGGTCGACCGGTCGCCCTGCAGACCCGGCTCGGTGTAGGTGACCTCCAGCACAACGCTGGTGGGCAGCTCGATGTAGAGCGGGACGCCCTCGTGGGTGGCGACGGTCGCCTCGGCCTCGGGGAGGAGGTAGTTGGCCGCCTCACCGACGGTGCCGCCGGGGACGGTGATCTGGTCGAAGGTCTCCAGATCCATGAAGACGTAGTCTTCGCCGTCGGCGTACAGGTACTGCATCGTGCGCTTGTCCACGGTCGCGGTCTCGACCTTGGTGCCCGCGTTGAAGGTCTTGTCGACCACCTTCCCGGACAGCACGTTCTTCAGCGTGGTGCGCACGAACGCACCACCCTTACCGGGCTTGACGTGCTGGAACTCGACGACGGCCCAGAGCTCGCCGTCAAGGTTGAGTACCAGGCCGTTTTTGAGGTCGTTGGTGGAGGCCATTTCCTGCCTTGATCATCAATTGGCGGACAGACCCTAGGAGTCTACTAGGGCGTGTTTCAGAAGTGTCGGTCGAGCCGAGCCGGAGTCCAGGCGTCGTTCGGCAAGGCGGAGCGGTGTCCGGATACCGGTGTTGTATCCGGACACCGCGACAACCCTGACGGG